>NZ_JAGHFM010000209.1 GCF_017888745.1 Terrisporobacter sp.
TACATTTTGTTAATATGCAAGCAAATAATAACTTAGCATACGATACTTTAAAATTTGTAAAAGGTAATATTGATTTAATTAAAGAATGTTATGGACTGGAATTAGATGAATCAAATTTAAATACAATACGTTTTATGACTCATCTTAAGTTTCTTGCTCAAAGGATATTTAAGAAGGAAACTTATCATGATGACAAAATGATTGAAATGTATGACTATTTAATTAACAATCATCCTAAAAATGTGGAGTATTTAGAAAAATTAAATGAGTATACTAAAAAAGAATTTAAGTATAAATTAGATAAGCCTGAAAAGATTTATTTATTATTACACTTAACAAAAATTTTATAAAAATAAAATGGATTGTGACTGGTAATGCAGGCAAGACCCAGAAAATTAACATATTATATATATGTATTTTTTGGGTCCTTTTTTTTAGCACAAGATAAAAAATATATAATTTTATGAGGAGGTATAATAGTGAAAGAAAAAATACTTGGAGGATTAGAAACATTTGCAAAAGCAATGGTTCAACCGTTAATGTATCTATCAAGTGCAGGTATATTAATGGTAATAGGTGTATTACTTACAAATGATATGTTAGTAGGATTACTTCCATTTTTGAAATGGGAACCAATCCAAATATTTGGAGATTTAATTTATAACTCTGTAATGGCTATTATTAATAACCTTTCAGTGATATTTTCTATAGGTATTCCAGCAGCATTAGCAAAAAAAGAAAAACATAAAGCTGCATTAATAGGATTTATGAGTTACTTTATATATCTTACAACTTCTAATACTATGTTAACTTCACTAGATCAGTTAGCACAAGGAAGTGAAATGCTTGGTTTGATAGGAACTGGGCAGGCTACTATTTTAGGTATTCAAGTTGTAGATACTAGTGTATTTGGTGGTATTATTTTAGGATGCATAACAGGATATGTGTTTAACCGTACAAGTCAAAAAACATTTAAAGGAGCTTTACAGATATACTCTGGAGCAAACTTTAGTTTCATATGTATGTTCTTTATGTCTATTTTATTTGGTGTAGTTATGAACTTTGTATGGCCCTTAGCTCAACAAGGAATTGCATCTCTTGCAAATGTTATTAAGAATACAGGTACATTTGGTTTATTCTTATATGGATTCTTAGAAAGAATATTAGTTCCAACAGGATTACATCATTTAATATATACACCATTCCAGTTCTCTGATTTAGGTGGAGTGCTTCAAGTTGGTTCAGAAACAGTTGCAGGAGCATATGCAATAGTTATGACAGAAATGAATCTACCAGTTGAACGTTTTTCAGATAGTATATACTATATGGCAACTGGATTTACAAAGATGTTTGGTTATATAGGTATAGGAGCTGCATTTATTCATACTGCATATAAGCATAATAAGAAAAAAGTTAAAGCGGCTATTATTCCATTAATAGTTACAGCAGCATTAGCATCTGTAACAGAACCATTAGACTTTATGTTTGTATTCTGTGCACCATTATTATTTGTTGTACATGCAGCTATATCTGGATTATTTATAGCTTTATTAAAAATATTTGATGTTACAGCGTTTTGTGGAGGAAATTTATTAGTATCAATTATAATGAATACTACAGTAGGTGTAGAAAAAACACATTGGCCAGTGATGATGATATTAGGAATTGTGCAAATCATTGTATACTTTGTAGTATTTAGTTTCTTAATTAAGAAGTTTAACTACAAAACACCAGGTCGTGAAGATGAGGGTACTACTACAGATAAAGAAAAAACACAAAAAATTAACTTAGATAAAGATATAGAAAATATAGTCAATGGACTAGGTGGAAAAGAAAATATTAATACAGTAGAAAATTGTATCACTAGATTACGTGTTAATGTAAAAGATGAAAGTAAGATTAATGAGGATGTAATTAACTTAGCACCAAATAGTGGTATTGTTAGAAAAGGAAAAGATATACAAATAATTTTTGGACTTCATGTACCAGATGTGAGACGTGCAGTAGAAGATTATTTAGAGGTATGCTAAATATAAATTTTATTAAGATATAAATGTAACAGAGGAGGATAAAATATTATGATTATTACTGTTGTTGGTGGAGGAAGTACATTTACTCCAGGTATTGTTAAGTCAATTGCACAAAGAGCAAAAGAGTTAGAATTAGATGAAATTCGTTTATTTGATATTGATAAAGAGCGTCAAGATAAGGTAGCTGTTGTTGTTGAATGGATACTAAGAGAAGATGTTAAAACAGATGTTAAATTAACTGTAACAAATGATGTTGAAGAAGCTTATACAGATGCTACATTCATATTTGCACAAATGCGTGTTGGTAAGTACGAAATGCGTGAGCAAGATGAAAAAATACCATTAAAACATGGATGTGTAGGTCAAGAAACTTGTGGTTGTGGAGGTATGGCATATGGATTACGTACAATCAACCCAATGATAAAACTTATAGATGATGTAGAAAAATATGCTAAGAAAGATCACTGGATATTAAATTACTCTAACCCAGCTGCAATTGTTTCAGAAGCTTGCCGTAAACTAAGACCAAATGCAAGAATTATAAATATATGTGATATGCCAATAGCTATCATAGATATTATAGCAGAATCATTAAATATAAAAGATGTTCATAACATACGCTACGATTACTTTGGCTTAAATCACTTTGGATGGTTTACATCAATAGATTACAAAGGTAGAGATATAATGAAAGAAATCAAAGAATACATAAAAAAACATGAGATATTACTACCTGAATCTTATATTGAGAGAATAAAGAAAGCTCAAAGTGTAGGTAATCGTCACGCTGTAAGTAGTTGGAACCATGTTTGGAAATCTGTATACACAATGTTAGAAAGTTTCCCTGAATACTTACCAAACACTTATTTAACATACTATCTTTTAAGTAAGGAAACTGTAGAGCATTCAAATATAGAACGTACTCGTGCAAATGAAGTTATGGAGAGCCGTGAAAAAGATTTATTTGAAGGTGTAGACCACTATTTAAAAACAGGTGAAATATCACAAAAAGCATTCTACGCAGGATCACATGGAGATTGGATTAGTGATTTAGCAGTTGCAATCAAAAATGATACACATGCTCGTTTCCTAGTTATAACTGAAAATCGTGGAGCTATACCAAACATGCCATATGATGCAATGGTAGAACTTCCAGCATACATAGGAAAAGATGGTCCAGAAGTTATCGCTAGAGGTCCAATACCTCTATTCCAACAAGGATTAATGATGCAACAACTTAACAGTGAAAAATTAATAGTAGAAGCATGTATTGAAAATAGCTATGAAAAAGCATTACAAGCATTTACATTAAATAAAACTGTTCCAAGTATGACTGTTGCTAAAGCTATTTTAGATGATATGATAGAAGCGAATAAAGGATACTGGCCAGAATTGAGATAATATTATAGTAGAAATTGTGGGTATGATTTTTATAAGTCATCTCAACTATTCGAAATAAAAAAACGTATTAACATTTAAGTTAATACGTTTTTTTATTTTGAATAAAATTATAATATTTGCAATATTTTTCATAATATCATTAAGTAAATATACTTCCTTTTTAGTAATTATATCGAAAAAAATATAACCAATTATAAGATAAAATAATAATATTAACCAATAATTAACAAAAAGTGGTAAAACATTACAAGGATTTAATATATATCTAACATTTGATTGTTAGTATAAAAATATAATAAAAATATTGTATCAGAAAAGGAAATTAAGAATGAAAGAGAATATAACAAAAAATCCTTTAATAGCTGCTGCTAGACATAATAACTTGGATAAAGCTGTGGAATCTGATGTTTCAGCGGTTATATTAATAGAAGGAAAATTAAGTTACTTAATACAAGATAAGTTTAAAATAATGAATGATAAAAAACCTATATTTATACATTTAGACTTATTAAAAGGTCTATCAAATGATGTTGAAGCTTTAAGGTTTATAAAAGAAAATATAAATCCAAAGGGTATTGTATCAACTAAAAGTACAGTATTAAGTGCTGCCAAAAAAAGAGGACTAATGACAATACAAAGAATATTTCTAATTGATAGTAAATCACTTAAAAATTCTATAGAAAGTATCATAGAAAATGATCCTGACATGGTAGAAGTTATGCCGGCTTTATGTGGAGAGATAGTAGGTAGATTAAAGAAAGAAATAAATAAACCAATTATTCTTGGCGGATTGATAGATAAAGAGGAACAAATTATTGAAGGATTGAAATCAGGGGCTGATGCAATATCGTTTAGCAAGGAAGAATTATGGAATATGAAAATAGATAATGAAATAATTAAATAAAATAATAATTGGAAAACTATATTTTTAATATTTATACAATATTTATAACTTTGAGCAATATGGCTGACAGCGTCAATGCAGTGGATTAAGCGAAGCAAATTTTTATAATTATTGGTGGAGACTGGAGAAAACCATTAATTATAAAGTAAATAAGATAGGAGGTTAATTTAAAAAATTTTTTTGTTAAAGGAGTTATGTATGAGTATAAAAATGATAGTGTCTGATTTAGACGGAACGTTATTTAATAGTGATTATGAAGGATATAAGGTTTCAAAAGAGCTTATATCTCATGTGGAAGAATTTAAAAGTAAGGGAAATATATTTACTATAGCTACAGGAAGACCTATAGAAACTAGTATAGAAGTAGCTAAAGAAGTAGGAATTAATGCACCTTATATAGCTTACAACGGGGCTAAAATAGCAGATACAAAAGGTAAAAAAATTTATTCGGAAGAATTTTTATTGACAGAGATACTGCCTTTTTTAAGAGAAATTGAAAAATTTGGAGCATCAATAATAGTTTATATTAATGGAAAGGTACTCTGTTTCAAATATACAGAAAGAATTGCTGTATATGAGAAAAAAGAAATTACAAAATGTGAAGAGATAGAGGAATCTTTGTTTGATACGGATATAAAGATAAACAAAGTATTAGTAATAGGAGATGTAAAACGATACAAGGAAGTATGGAATAATCTGAATATTTCCATAAGAAATAAATTTAGATATGTAATCTCGGAAGATGATTATTTTGAAATAGTTCAAAGCAATATATCAAAAGGAATGGCCTTGAAGATATTAAAAGGGTATTTAAACATAGAAAACCTGGAGGTGATAGCTATTGGAAATCATATGAATGATAAAGAATTGATTGAAATGGCTGACATTGGTTTTGCTGTGAATAATGCAGTTGACGGTTTAAAGGAAATTGCAGATTATATAACAAAAGAAGAGTACGAGAATGGTGTTATAGAAATACTAAAAAAATTCAAGTAATTATTAGGAGAGATAAAATGAATAAAAAATTAGTAAAAATACTTTCTTTAGTTAGTGTAGTATCTTTATTTACTGTAGGGTGTAGTAATAGTGGAAGTAATGCCAAATCATCTGAAGAAAAAGTAAAAATAGAATACTGGCATGTTAACGCTGAAACTCAAGGTGGAAAAAGTGTAGATAAGTTAGTTGAAGAGTTCAATAAACAAAGTGATACTGTAGAAGTAGTAGCAAAATACAACCCAGACATGTATAAAGGATTATTACAAAACTTTCAAGCAGAGGCAGCTACAGGTTCTACTCCAGCTTTAGTGCAAGTTGGTTGGTCATTTTTAGATTATTTTTCAAATAACTTTGGGTACACAGATCCTCAAGATATAATAGATCAACATTTCCCAGAGGATAAAACATTTTTAAAAGATAATTTCTTACCAAATATATTAAATCTTGCTAAAAATAGTGAAGGAAGTCAAGTTGGTATACCTTATTCTTTAAGTACACCAGTATTATACATAAATAAAGATATATTAAAAGAATATGGTTTAGATGAAGAAGGACCAAAAACTTGGGAACAAGTACAAGAATTTGCCAGTGTAATAAAAGATAAAACTGGTAAATACGGTGTTTATATACAAGAAGCATCTGATAGCTGGGCAACACAGGCTTTATTAGAAAGTAATGGAGCTAGAATGATAACAGATGGAAAAGCAACTTTTGCATCAGAAAAAGGTATAGAAGCATATGAAGCTTATGCAGATATGGTTAAAAATGAAGAAGCATTACACATATCATGGGATGAAGGTGTTCAATCATTTATAAATGGTGAAGTAGGCATGTTATATACTACAATTGCAAGAAGAGCAAGTATACAAGAAGGTGCACAGTTTGATGTGGCAGCAGTTAATTCACCAGCTTGGGAAGGTGAAGAAGTAAGATTACCTGCAGGTGGATGTTTCCTTGCAATTACAGCTCAAGATGAAGAACAACAAAAAGCAGCATGGGAATTCCAAAAGTATTTATATGGTGTAGAATCTATGGCTGAATGGACTATAGGGACTGGTTATGTACCTCCAAGAAAAGATGTTGCTGAAGCTGAAAACGGATTAAAAGATTTCTTAGAGGAAAATAAAATGATGGAAGCAGCTACAAGTCAAATGGAAGGTGTAGTATCTTGGACATCTTTCCCAGGAGATGCTGGTCTTGAAGCGGAACAAATATTATTAGATACAAGAGATCAAATTCTAGGTGGGAAAATATCAGCTAAAGATGGATTGACAGAAGCACAAAATAAGATAAATAAATTATTAGAACAACAATAAAACTTATTTTTGATAAAAGGTAGAAAAATAGTTTCTACCTTTTATTATAAAGATCTAAAATAAGGAGACATTAAATGAGTAAAAAAAGAAATATTTACAAAATTAAAGATAAATTAACTCCACACTTGCTTATCCTACCATCAATTTTAGCCTTTACGTTATTTATGTTTTGGCCATTAATCAAAACTATATATTTAAGTTTCTTTTCATGGAATATGGTTAAACCAACAAAAACTTTCGTAGGACTAAATAATTATATTGAAATATTTAATGATCCATTAACTTATAAAATTATGGGAAATACATTTATATATATATTAATATTGCTTTTAATAAATTTTGTAGCTCCATATATACTATCTTTTATACTATCTGTTGTAATAACAAAGGCAAAAGGATTTTATAAAAGTGTTATATTTCTACCAAGTGTAATTTCTTTAGTTGTAGGTTCCATACTATATTTATGGATTCTTAATCCTATTTCTGGACCAGCAGCAGTAATTGCAAATTGGCTTGGTATAACATTGCCTATATGGACTAAAACGGATGGATTGGTAATAGTAATATTAAGTTTAATTACAAGTTGGAAGATCTTCGGATATAACTTTATTGTTGTACTTGCTGGAATATCAGGTGTGTCGAGTGAAGTTATAGAAGCAGCAAAACTAGATAACATTCCAATGCATAAGATATTTATAGATATAATAATACCAATGAGTAGTGCAACAGGAATATACGTATTAATTATGACGATAGTTCAAGGGTTACAGTATGTATTCACACCTATAAAGGTTATTACTCAAGGTGGACCGAACTATGCAAGTTCTAATGCTATTTATAATGTTTATCAAGAAGCATTTGTACTATATAAAACAGGAACGGCTTCAGCATTTGCAATAATAACAATGGCATTATTTATAGTATTGTTAATTTTAGAATTTAAGTATGTAGAAAAAGGAGTACACTATGAAAACTAAATTAAATTCAGAAATAAAATGGCATATAATTTTAGCTATATTTGTGGTGGTATCTCTTTTTCCAATAATATTTGCCATATCAAGTTCATTTAAAAGTTTAGGTGAAGCATACAA
>NZ_JAGHFM010000210.1 GCF_017888745.1 Terrisporobacter sp.
AAAGAAGATGTTGAGTTTGACGGAAATTGTGTAAAATCACTAAATGGAGATAAATCTATATCAGTATTTGATTTAGCTGTGGATGTAACTGTAGGACCTAATAAAAATCAATTAGTAGGATATGCTACTCACGGAAGCCCAGTTTCACCACCACCATTTATAGCAGGATTTGTAGAAACTGAAATAGATAAAGAAACTGGTAAAGTTGATATTGTAGATTATGTTGCTGTAGTTGACTGTGGTACAGTTATAAATAAAAACTTAGCAAAAATACAAGTAGAAGGTGGAATAGTTCAAGGTATAGGTATGGCACTATATGAAGATGTGGTATATACAGAAAGAGGAGAACTGGCATCTAATACATTTATGCAATATAAAATACCTACTAGAAAAGATGTGGGTAATATAATAGTTGATTTTGAAGAAAGTTATGAGCCAACAGGTCCATTTGGAGCAAAATCTGTAGGTGAAGTTGTTGTTAATACAGCATGTCCAGCTATAGAAAATGCTATATACAATGGTCTTGGAATAAATTTAAATACTTTACCTATGACACCAGAAAAAGTATTCATGGCTATGATTAATAAATAATTGTAAATTATGAATAACAATTTAATTGATACTTTTGACATAAAAAATAAAGATATAATAACAATAGTGGGAGCAGGGGGTAAAACATCTTTGATGTTCTCTGCTTCTTCTTTATTTAGAAAAGACTATAAGGTGCTAGTAACTACCACAACTCACATATATGTACCAGATAAAAATCTCTATGATGAAATGATTATGCTAAGTGATATAAAGGATGATGAGGTGAGTAGGGAAAATCAGAAGTATGATAATAAAAGTTATAATGACGAAAATCATAATAATGAAAAGTATAGTGACATAATCAAAAATAATAAAAATGGAGTATATGTAATAGGAAATTATATAGTAAACAATTCTAATTCAAATACCAGTAACTGCAACATAGACGACTCAAAGGTAAATTTTAATAAAATAAAAGGATTAACTTTTGATCAATTAGATAAAATAACACCTTATTTTGATATAGTAATAATAGAAGGTGATGGTTCAAAAGAAAAACCTCTTAAAGGTTGGAATGATAAAGAACCTGTTGTATATCATAAAACTACAAAAACTATAGGGGTAGTAGATATTAGTTCTATAGGTTTATATATTAATGAAGAAAACATTCATAGAGTAGAGAAGTTTTTAAAAATCATAGATAAAGATTCAAAAATAATTAATCAAGACTTAGAAACAAATAATAAAAAGTCACTAAAGGTTGTGAAACTGGAACATGTGAAAAATCTTGTTTTGCATGAAAATGGACTATTTAAGATTTATAAAGGAGAGAAAATTTTATTTATAAATAAAGTTGAAAATATTAATGATGAAATAAATGCTCTAAATCTTATAGAAAATATAAAAAATGAAAATCCATCATACATAGATAAGTTTATATATGGAAGTGTTTTTAAAGATAAATTTATAGAAGAATAAATTCGTAAAAGGATGATAAATTTGATTTCAGCAATAATAATGGCCTCAGGATTTTCAAAACGTATGGGTCAAAATAAACTTCTTATAAAGTACAATAATAAATTTTTAATTGAGTACACACTAGATATTATATCTAATTGTAATTTCAAAGAGAAAATACTAGTAACTCAATATGAAGAAATAAAAAAATTTGGAGAAAAGTTAAATTTTAAAGTAGTAATAAATAAATATCCTAATAAAGGTCAAAGTGAATCTATAAAATTAGGAGTAAAAGAAAGTGATGAAAGTGAAGGATATATGTTTTTCGTTGGAGATCAACCACTTTTGAATAAAAAGGATATAGAAAAACTGATAAATGTTTTTAAAGAAGATACTAGCTTCATAGTGATACCAAAATACAAAGAAAGCTTAGGAAATCCAGTCATATATCCAAGTATATATAAAGAACAAATTTTAAAATTAGAAGGAGATAAAGGTGGAAAAAGCATAATAAAATCTTCTGATAAAATAAAATATGTTGATGTTTGTGAAAATACTCTATTTGATATAGATAATATAGATGATTTTAAAAATCTTTTAAAAAGAAGGGCAGAAAATGAAAAAAGACTTAATAGTAATTAGGGGCGGTGGAGATATAGCCACAGGAACAATACATAAACTTCATCGATGTGGATTTAAAGTAGTAATCCTTGAAGTAGAAAAGCCTTCATCAATAAGAAGGGCAGTTTGTTTTAGTGAAGCTATATACGAAAATAAATTTATAGTAGAAGATGTTGTATGTGAAAAAGCAAATAATTTGGAGGAAATATACAACATATTAGATAGAGGAAATATTCCCGTAGTAATAGATCCTTATGGAGAATACATAAAAATGTTAAATCCATTAGTAGTGGTAGATGCTATATTAGCTAAAAAAAATCTAGGCACAAATAAATCTATGGCACCAATAACCATAGGATTAGGGCCTGGATTTTGTGCATCACAAGATGTGGATATAGTAATAGAAACTATGAGAGGTCATAATTTAGGTAGAATTATAGAAAGTGGATATGCCATGGCAAACACAGGAATACCAGGAGAAATAAAAGGCATAGGTAAAGAAAGGGTTATATACTCACCAACTGATGGAACAATATCCAATGTAAGGCAAATAGGAGATATTGTTAAAAAAGGTGAAGTATTAGCTACTATAAATAATAGTGAAAATAATTCTATAACTGAAGTAAAAGCCACTATAGATGGTCTTTTAAGAGGTATTATAAGAGATAAAACTAATGTGAAAAATGGATTAAAAATAGCTGACATTGACCCACGTATAGAAGAAATAAAAAATTCTTATACAATTTCTGATAAAGCTAGAACTATAGCGGGGGGAGTAATAGAAGCTATATTATATATGAAACAAAAACATGAGGGAAGATAAATTATGGATGAAATAATATTAAAAGAAATATACAATCAAGTTAAAAATGGATATAAAGTAGCCTTTGCCACAATCACAAAAACAATAGGCTCAACACCAGGAAAAATGGGAGCAACTATAGCAGTATTTCAAAATGGAGAGGTTATGGGAACTGTTGGTGGAGGAATGATAGAGCGTAAGGTTATTGATAAATGTATAGAGTGTTTAGACAGTGGAGAGGACTATAATTTCGAATATACTTTAAATGATAATGGAAACTTAGGTATGCAATGTGGAGGAACTGCCTTTGGATATATAAAAGTATTTAAACCAAAGCCTAAACTTATAATTATAGGTGGAGGTCATATAGGACTATCACTATTTAAAATAGCTAAAAATCTAGATTTATATACTGTAGTAATAGACGACAG
>NZ_JAGHFM010000211.1 GCF_017888745.1 Terrisporobacter sp.
ACATTATGAACTTAATACTTTATAAGTAGGAGAAATGATTATGGATTTAAATTTAATATTAAAAATTTGTCTTTTAATAGTTGTAATCGGTATAGCTTTTAATATATTAAAATTGATTACATCTTTTGTATTTAAATTAGCTTTAATAATTTTAGTAATATTATTAGTTTGCAAATTCTTTGCATTATTTTAAAAAAAGCTGTCTCAAAATGATTATATAATCATTCAAAGAGACAGCCCTTTTTATATAATCACTAATGTAGCGATACTACTATCTTTATCAAGTTAACTTTTTAACTATATTTACTTCTTTTAATTTTCTGAATAAAGTTAATATTTAATAATATGGTAAAATATTAGCATTTATTCCTTAATATTGTTATAATATGTTTCATGGAGGTTGAAATATATGACAAAAAATTTTAAATCAATCGTAATTGAATTTTTAGGAATGATTTTGGGATGTATACTAATCAGTATTAGTATTAACATGTTCTTTAATCCTAATACTATTGCACCTGGGGGGCTTAGTGGTTTATCTGTAATTTTAAGTAAAATAAGTGGTCTATCAGTATCTACTGTAATGCTTACTCTTGGAGTTCCATTAATTATATTTTCTATCAAAATCCTTGGAAAGTTAAATGCTTTAAAAACTCTAGCTGGTACATTACTTCTTTCAGTTTGCGTAAATTTAACATCACCACTATCTCAAATTATAGCAACAGAAGATGTATTATTAGCAGCAATTACTGGAGCATTAATTTTAGGATTAGGACAAGGTCTTATTTTTAGATTAGATGGATCTACTGGAGGAACTGATTTAATAGCACTTATGATAAATAAGGTTGCACCAAGTATATCAATATCTAAGTGTCTAATATTTATTGATGGTGCTGTAGTTTTATCTTCTGGATTAGTAAATAAAAATATAGAAACTGGTTTATATTCTGCCATTAGCCTTTATATAATAGCTAAAATGATAGATTTTATGATTTCAGGATTTGACTATTCTAAAAAGTTTATGATAATAACTAATAAAGAAAAAGAGTTAAAAGATGTAATATTAAACGAGGTTAAAAGAGGTATAACTATAATTGATGGTAAAGGTGGATACTCAGATAGTAACAAAAGCGTTCTAATAGTAGTAGTCAGAAAAAACCAAGAAGTTCATCTTAAAAAACTTATTAAAATGATTGATAAAGATGCTTTTATTATAGTAAGTGATGTTCATGAAGTATTCGGTGAGGGATTTGCACCTATTAGTGCATAAATTTGAATTAATTTTACTTTATATATTTAAATTTTAAAAATTATTAAATAATTGAACTAGTCCCTGTCAAATAGACAATAGAAATAATAAGAATTAAATGTCTAAGTACAACATTCAATCGTACTTAGACATTTAATTTTTCTAACCATTCAATCTCCCTATCTCCTTGCAAATAAAAATATCCTAAAAAATAATATCCATAACATCTCTTTTCATACACAAATATAAGATATAGATATAATTATAATTTTTTCTAGTATATTCTATTAAAATTATATATTATGTAATAAGTATTATCTATTTAGATTAATTATTACTTTGTATTTTATTAATTCATATGTAAATAGTTTATTTATTGATTTGCAGATTCTCACATTATATACTAATAATAGAATTTAAATCTAAATTCTATTATTATACGGAAGGAAATCATTCATAATGGTAGAATCGTTAAAAAAAACTAAGTTTAAAGTATTAGCTTTAATTGCAATTTTGTTTGTTATATTCTGCGCTATAAATTTAGCGCTAATAAATTCGTATGCTCCATCAAGTTTAAATAAAGAATCAGTTTTAATTACTTCTAAGAATGGAAAAGTAATTACTACAAATTTAGATGTAAGAAGTGGAACTTCTACTTCTCATGATCTTATTGGAGAATATAAAAAGGATGATGCAGTAGAAATAGTTGGAGAAACTAAAAACGGATGGTATAAAGTTAAGTATGAAAATGAATACGGATATGTTTCTAAAGATGATGTTGCAGCTTCTTTAGATGGGTTTCTATTTATTGGTGATTCATATACTGCATTTATGAAAGATACAATCAATTCAAACACTAAAAATCATTATATAAGAGCTAAATCTGGAGTTGTTCCTTCTTATTGGTTAGATAATTTCGAGCAAATGCCAAATAATTCTAAAGTAAGAGGGGTGACTATTTTATTGGGTGTAAATGGTATAAAAGCATATAAATACGATGAAACCCTTGAAGATATGAAAACTTTGCTTGATAAGCTAACTTCAAAATATCCTGATAAAAAAATTTATGTGCAAAAAGTTCATCCTCTTGGAAAGAACTTCTCCACTAGTATTATAGATGATATCACAAGATACAATAACGAAATAGAAAAATTCTGCGAAACTAAATCTAACCTTTTAATTATTGATTCAAGTAAAGGATTAGTAACTAGCGATGGATATTTAAAATATCCAGACTGGGAAGGTATACATCATATACCATCTAAATACCAGACTTATTACAATAATATAGGTCAAGCTATCTTAGATGCAAATTAAGATGTATTGCATAATTTTTAATTTAAGATTAATTTATAAATTTAATATTTTATTTATTTACAAATCACATAAAATATAATTTCCTTAAAATATAAAAAACTCTTATATCTAAAGATATAAGAGTTTTTATTCATACTTATAATTGGTTGCGGAGACAGGACTCGAACCTGTGACCTTTGGGTTATGAGCCCAACGAGCTGCCAACTGCTCCACTCCGCGATATGATTATATTTATTAATATTATGATAGCATAATAAATATAATATAACAACCCTACTAGAAGTATTCCCTAATTTTGATTAATTAATTCACTTACTTAAATACATCTATCACAAGGATCATTTTTACCAGATTGTGATATTGTACCTGAATTTATAATTTTACTTCTAGAAAGAGTAGAACAAGACTTTGTTAAATGATATGATTTACCATTTGGTGTCCAGTAAACTATATCACTACTGCTTGAGTCTGATATATTATCACTTTCTTCCACCTTAGAAGTATGTGAACTTGCTAAATTATTAGTATTTTTAGTAGTATCTGAATATTTATTACTTGATGAATAATTTTTATTGCTAGATGAAGAAGAACTTTGTTTTTTATTACCTACATTATAACTTCCTATCTTACAATTTACTTCTAATCCTTTTCCAGTAGATATAAATATAATATCACCACATTCATCATTTCTATGTACTTCAATATTATTATTTTTTAATGTATCCATTGTTTCTTCATGTGGGTGACCATATCTATTATTTTCACCAACAGTAATTACAGCATACTCTGGATTTGTTTTTCTTATAAAACTTGGATCCGAACTTGTTCTAGAGCCATGATGGCCTATTTTTAATAAATCTACATCTTCTGTATTTATGTTGTTCTCTATTTCTCTCCCTGCATCCCCCATAAATAGAATTTTATCATTACCATTTATATATTCTAATACTATAGAATTATCATTTACTTCTTTTTCGTTGGCAACTGATAAAACTTTAAATTTAGATTTTTCCAACTTAAACTCACTATTTAATAAAGGAACACTAGGATTTAGTCCTTTGTTAGATATTGCATTTATAAAATCTGCATAAGTTTTTGTATTGGCATCACCATTACTTACATATACATTTTTCACCGCTATAGAATTTATTACTGCATCAAGTCCTCCAATATGGTCAGCATCAGGATGCGTTGCAAATATATATTCTAGCTCTTTTACGCCTTGCTTCTTTAAGTATGAAACCACTGTATTTTCATCATCGTTATCTCCACCATCAATAAGTGCAGCCTTACTTCCTTCTTTTATGAGTATGGCATCCGAGTTGCCTGTATTTATAAAGTGTATTTCAGCTTTATTTTCAGTTACTTCATTTATTGTAGCTTCTTGTGGTGTTTCTCCTTCATTTTTATCTTTTTTTGTATAATTTTTTTTATTAATGCTTTCTTGTGATAATAACTGTGAGTCTGCACTTGTTTCATTTATTTTCGGTAATGTAAAAGAAAACACACATAGTAAAATTAAATATACTGTTAATGTATTTATAAATATTTTTTTCTTTTGTTTTTTATTTCTTTTTGCAAATAAATATTTTATATTAAGTACTAATGACGGTGTTGCTAAAAGTAGTAAACATAAAGATATATCATTTATACTTTTCGATGAACCTATCATAAAAAATAGCATAATTAATATGTAATAAACTTTTGCTATATTTTTATTTCTTTTTTTGTTACTTCTAAATCCTGCTATATAATTTTTCATAACCTTCTCCTTTTATATTTTCACATGAAAAATTATACATTATTATGACTTATTTTTGTATCAAATTTTGTATTAATTTAACATCTTAAGTGTCAAAACTTTTTCATTTTGTATTTTTATCTTTAATTATTTAATAAAAAAAGACTTACTAATTAGTAAGTCTTTAGAATTATCAAACATATAATTATTATAAAACTATGCAGTTAAAAATTTCTCTAAGATATTTTTCAGTATATTTTCTAAGTCTCCACAGTCATCAGCTTTTCTAATTCTAGGTTGAGCTATTTCTCCACCATGTTCAAAATCAACTGGATGAACTACTATGTCTCTATCTTCTTCTTCAAAATCAAATAACAATCCAATTAAATTATCAACGTTCAAGCTCAAATCGCCTATGTCTTTTATTGTATTATCATCTTCGTAAATATCATCTAAATAATGATTCAGTGAGTATTTACTACCATCTATAAGCTCTATTTTTTCAGAACCCTCATAAGTTTTTCCTATAGCAAAATGAAGAGCATATTCTCCATTTTCTAATAAATCTATATAATCACTAGATTGGTGTAGTTTTTCATAATCTTCATCAAAAGTTACTACATCCATATAATCTCTATCTATTAAACAAATTCTTGAAACATAATTTGGAAAATCATATAATAATTCTTCTATATTGTCATTGTAATAATCTATAAAATTTTCTAAATTAAATTCTTCTACTTTAAATCTTAATATTTCCACAGTATATTTCCTCTCTTAACTTTCTACAAAATACGATATATTTCGATAAACGATAAGATATAATATACCATAAAGTTAGATTTTTTAGTAGTACTTAAAAATTAATAAAAGTATATTTTTAAGTTTATCCTAAAATATTCTTTTATTATAAATATTTTTTACATTTAACAAGTTTTAGCATACATTATAATGAACTTTTCCAAAACTCACATCACTATCATCATAAGAATTCTTATTCTCATCTTTATGACCAATAACTATAACATATAAAACTCCATACTTATTAGATATTGCAAGCATCTCTCAAACAGAAACCTAAGAATCTTTATTTTCAGACTCCCTTCTTATCATTTGCATCCAAGTAGAGCCAATACCTAACTTCTCAAACGTATTGATAATACTTTAGTCTAGGAGTTTTCTACAGGTTTGAAGTCAATATAATGTCCTTGTATGTAAAAAAGTAGGCTCAATGCCTACTTTCAATTAATACATTTTAAAATACTTCTTTCCCAAATTTATTATTTCTAAAGTCTTCATATGCCTGATATATTTCTTCTCTTGTGTTCATTACAAATGGACCGTGTGAAGCTATTGGCTCATTTATAGGTTCTCCACTTAATACAATAAATAATGCTTCTTCATCCATAGATTCAACTGAAATACTACCATCTATATTGTCAAATAAAATAAAATCACTTTCTTTGCATATTTTATCTTCATTTACTTTCACTTGTCCTTTTAATATTAGCATTCCTGTATTAAAGTTACTTGGCTCATTTAAATTTACTTTACCATGTTTTTTTAAGTTTACATTATAAATATTTATATTAGTAAATGTACTTGCTGGTCCCTTCACTCCGTTAACTTCACCAGCAATTATACTTATTTCTCCTTGATTGTCTTCAAGCTCAATAGCTCCCATTTCACCTTTTAATAATGCTTGATACTTAGGTTCTATCATCTTTTTATCTCTCGGTAAGTTAACCCAAAGTTGAATCATGTGAAGTGTGCCACCTTTTTTACTAAACTCAGCTTCATGATATTCCTTATGCATTACACCTGATGCTGCGGTCATCCATTGAACATCTCCAGGACCTATAATTCCGTGATTTCCTTTATTATCATGATGTTCAACCTTTCCATCGTAGGCTATTGTTACAGTTTCAAAACCACGATGAGGGTGGGCTCCAACGCCACGAGTATATGTTGATGGCTCGTAATAATATGGTGCATGATAATCTAATAATAAAAATGGCGATAAACGATTCATACTATTAATTTGTGATGGTAAGTATTGAGATACTCTAAAACCATCTCCCACCATATGAGGTTGTGATCCTTTAAATATATTTTCTATAGTTCTAAATTTTTTCATTTTCTTAATTCCTTTCTTTATTTAATTCTCTAATTAATATATCACTAATTAGTGATATATTTTTAAAAAAATATCACTTATTGGTGATATTTACTATAAGTTTTTAAACTTTTTAAGAATAACTTTTAATGTAGCTTTTTCTTCTTTGGTTAAAATATCAAAAATGCTTTTAATATTATTAATATGCTCAGGTAAAATAGATTCTATAACATTTTTTCCTTTCTCCGTTAATGATATTATACAAGATCTTTTATCATTAGGATCTTGGTTCTTTCTTATTAATCCATCCTTCTCCAAATTTTTTATGACTATAGTTATATTTCCAGATGTAGTTAATATTTTTTCTATTAACTCATAAATCTTTAAATCTCCCTTATTGTATAAAGCTTCCAAAACTCCAAATTGAGCTACTGTCAAACCACTTTTTTTAATTATTTCAAACTCTTTTTTATGAATTGCATGCTCTGCTCTTGTAAATACTATTAAAGTAGATAGTTCTAAATAATTTTCTTCTATTAATTTTTTTATATTTTCCATATACCCAATATATCACTAATTAGTGATATTGTCAAATAAAAATTCATTTTGTTTAAACTAGTGAGTGTGCGCTCAACTTCATGTGGTTAATGACTGCATTTGTTGCTCAAATATCAGTTTTGATTATAGATTATCCAAAATTCGGATAATTTATAATCACTTAAAATATAAAAAGCATATTATTATTTAATTTATTTATATAATAACATGCTTTTTATTTTATTAATATTATACTATTCCTGTGATTCATCACTAGGAGTCTCAGTAATACTACCTTCACTTCCATTATTACCACTGTTAGTAGAATTATCTGGTGTTATAACTCCTTGATTTTCTTGTACTCCATTATTACCATTTTCCGTGTTAGGTTCACTATTTGTACTACCTGAATTTGTATTATTTTCTGGATTACTTGGCTTCTCTGTACTAGTATTGCTACTGTTTGAACTGCTACCATTATTACTTGTATTGCTATTTGAGTTATTTGTAGTACTTGAATTAATATTATTATTTGAGTTCTTATTGTTATTTGAATTATTACTATTATTTGAATTTTTGTTTTCGTTTTGTTTATTAGTATTACTATTATTTGAAGTAGTAGACTTATCATTTTTTGATTTATCTACTTTTTCTTCTTCATTTTGTTCTTCTTCATTAGATTTTTTCTCTTCTTTTTTAGTATCATTATCATCTTGTTTTATATCATCAACTGATATATAATTATTAATATTAATTTTATTTAATAAATCAAATCCTTTAATACTAATTGTACCTAATAAAAGAAGTAATACACAAACACCTAACACTTTTTTAAACTTTTTCTTTTTAGGTTTATCTTTTTTATAGTTCTTATTATCTAAACTTTCTTCATAATATTCATAAGTGTCACTTATTAATTCCCCATTGTCTAAGTAAGATTTAAGATCATTTATAAATATACTTAAATTAGTATATCTCTTTGGTAATTCTTTATTAGTAGATTTTTCAATAATTTTTAATAGGTTTTCATCATTTATATCTTTTTTGTATTTTTCCTTTTCAAAATAAGTTTTTCCACTTAATAAACTATATAAAATAACTCCTAAAGAAAAAATATCCTTATCTGGACTAAATTTATTTTCATCTGTTTCTTTGTCAGATTCATCTTTTTCTAAATCACCTATATTTTCTTGTAAATCTGCTTCAAATCTTTGATTTTCTAAATATGATAAAATATCTATTTTTACAATATCGTTAGGATTTTTAGGTCCCTTAGGCTTTACAAGAATATTTTCAATATTTAAAACTTCAAAAGATTTACTCATATTATGAAATTTCTCTAAGGCTTTAGCTAATTGCCCAAGTATTTTTACAGCTTCATACTTTTCAAATTTTCCATCACTTAATTTTTCTTTTAAAGTGATCCCTTTAAAATACTCACCTTCTATATAATAATAGTGAGCTTCTCCTATTCCATCGTATTTAAATATTTCATGAACAGATGTTAGGTTAGAATTTTTTATTTTTTTTAATTCTTCTACTTCTTTTAATAAATTATTTATATATTTTTCATTTTTACTTCTATTTGATATAACTTTTAATATTACAGTCTCTTCTGTCTGTGCATGTATAGATTTATATGTATCAGCCCAATCGTTTCTACTTATAAACTGTCTCTTTTTGTAAGTTTCATTAAAACGCCTCATAATCCTTTCCCTTCGAATACTAATTTCTTTACACTAATAATTTTACCAAGTTTATAGTATTTGTAAATATATAATTTATTTCTATGTTTTTTAATTATTTAATACAAATTGTATTGCATTATCTTACTTTAATACATAATTTTACTTTTTTATTACAAATTTAGTTTATATTTTTAAAAATTTTAGTTTAAATATCTACAATTTATGGTATATTTATTAAAGTGTTTAATTTCACATTACAAGTAAACATTATAATAATGTATTTTATGGAGGAATAATTATGGCTGGAGACAGAATAATATGTCACTGTAAACAAGTAAGTTACATAGACATAAGAAAAGCAATGATAAATGGTGCTAGAACTTTAGAAGAGGTTAAAGAAATGACAGGTGCTGCTACTGGATGTGGTAGATGTGCAGGAGCTATAGAAGAAATATTAGCGTCAGTATGTGGATGTCATAAAGTATCATTAGAAGAAGTGGTAAATGCAGTAAACAATGGTTGTGATACTGTTGAAAAGGTTGCTGAAGTAACTAAAGCTGGCTCTGCATGTGGTAGATGTAAAGCATTAGTTCAAAATGTTATCGATTTAAAAAGATAATATATTTTATAGCTAGAACAACACAAAAATATCCCCCTCTAGTAGAAGTTTCATTAGTATGATTACTAAGTTCTTTTACTAGAAGGTGTTTTCTTATCTTTAAAATTTCTACTTAATGTTTTTAGTTATAAATTTGATGAAGAAAAGCACTTCATGTTTATTTTTTCTCTACTCCATGAGATATAATTTCACCTGTTTGAGAATTTATTTCATAGCTATATTCTTGATTATTATAATAAAAATCTATATCATACTTATCAAATCCATTGTCACTGTCATACTCAACTTTATCAAATTTAACTTGATCACTTGTAAGCTTAGCATGTTTTAAAGCAATATCCTTAGCTTCTTGCTCAGTTATTTTAGCTTTATTAGTTTTATTATCTGGATTAGTTGGTATAGTATAGTCTTCTACATCTTTATCATATTCTATAATTTCACCTGTATCCGCATTGATTTCATAATCATATTCTGTTTTATCTGAGTAAAATTCTATATCATATTTTTTCACTCCATTATCAATGCCCTCTTCAGCTTTTATAAAAGTTACTTTATCATTTGTTAAATTTGCATGCTTTAATGCTATATCTTTAGCTTTTTCTATTGTTATTTTACTTTCTGTTTTCTGTGAAGTGTTATTATTTTCACTCTTAGCTGGTGTTGAATTATTACATGCTACCAAAAATATACTTGTACTTATTATAAGTGTTGCTACTAATGTTTTTTTCATATCATTCTCCTTTTTATAAGTTTTAAATTATATTTACCCACAAGTACAATAAAATATAATTATTTATAATAATATTAGTATAAGTTTTTACAAAAATAAAATTATAAATTTATTGAATTAAGTCAAATCAAGGTGCTTTACATCAAATTTAGTAAAATCATTTTGGAGCTTTAAAATAAGGTTCATTTATTATAGTTTTTAAATTTTTACGTTTATTATAAATTTTTGGGACAAAATCTTCATATTTAATTATCTTTTATTCTCTATAATATTCTCTATAATTCCTCTACATCTAGCACATCCTGTACCTGCTTTTGTCTCATCCATTACTTTTTCTAATGTATCTGCTCCATTTTTAACTGCTTCTACTACTTCATTTACTGATATATTTTGGCACTTACAAACATTTTGTA
>NZ_JAGHFM010000212.1 GCF_017888745.1 Terrisporobacter sp.
AAGATGAAAAGAAAGCTAAAAATAAAAGTGTATCAGATAGATTAGGTGTAGAAGAAATTGTATATATGAATGAATGGGGAAATAATGCAAATGTAAGTGAGCTGGAGGAAAGATATCTTCTTGAAGCATTTACTTATGCTAGAATGGCGCCGTCAAGTCTTAATAGACAGCCATGGAGATTTATAATAGATGGTGGAAATATTGTTTTAGCAGTGAAAAAAGATGGTTTCGCTAGTGATTATGAAGCGAGTATAGATACTGGAATAGCAATGCTTTATTTCAGTTTAATAATAGATACAACTATGTTTGATTTAAAATGCAATGTGGGTAATATTGATAAAGATTACAAAATACCTGATGACTATGAAGTTGTGGGATATTGTAGTATATAATATTTTATTAAACACTAAAAGCAGAGGAATAAGATAATTATTACTCTGCTTTTTTTGTAAGGAAATCATTCTTTATCTGATTTCTAGATAGACATAATATCCAACATAGATAGCTATATAGTGTTAATCCAATGCATGTCCAAAATCAAAACTTTAACTATGTTTTAATAAAGAGGACTTATATATGGATATACATTTGAAGTATATTCTTCTATATTATCATCAAAATCGTGTTGACGAGGGAATGGGAAGAAGAAACCAAATGGATAAAATCCAAATATAGGGAAGAAGCCATTGAATCCACCCATCATTTGTCCAGGCATATACATAGGATTGGAGCCACCCATCATTTGACCAGGCATGAACATAGGATCAGAGCCATCCATCATTTGACTAGGCATAGACATAGGATCAGAGTCATCCATCATTTGACCAGGCATAGACATAGGATTAGAGTCACCCATCATTTGCTCGTCCATATTTTGCCCAGAAGGCATAGTATCATAAGGCATATTACGTAAATCTCTATTATTTATTTGTGAATATTCATCAAACCAATTCATAATTTAATATCTCAACCCCTTTAGTATAAAATATTTAGCGTCTATATAATATATACAAAGTAGCTTAAAACAGTTCTAAAAAATAAAGATATTTTATACAAAATCTAAAAAGGTAACATAATAAATAGTGGAGCCATAGTATAAATTGTGTGTTATTGATTAGCGGAAGTATAAATAAGGGGGATTTATATATGTTTGATAGAGAAATTAATCAATTAGTAAATGCTATTAAAAATACTGATGAATACAAGAAAGCTAATTCAGCAAGAAAAGTTATAGATAAAAACAAGACATTAAAAAAACAGTTAGAAGAGTATGTAAATAATCAAAAGAAATTACAAAGTAGATATAAAGATGAACAATTAAAAACAAAATTAAATCGTTTAAATGAATCTTACGAAGATATTTTTAATCATCCTGATGTTGTTAATTACAATCAGGCTTCTTATTTATTAAATAATATGATTAATAATATTTATAGAGATATAGAAAATAATTTAAAAAAATAAAAATTCATTTTACTGAAGGAGAATATGTTCATATAAGCTCTTGTTTTAATAGACATTTTGTTGTAATACCCTAAGTTTTACTATATTTAAATTAACAATTGTCATGAGGTGAGGTAAAACAGATTTTTATGATATAATGAAATCTGAAAGGGGGTATTATATGGAAAATAAAAAACAAAGAAACTTAACTATGATTTTGTTTATAATATATTTTTGTATATTAATATGGATTATTTTATTTAAGATGAGTTTTTCATTTGATGAACTTTATAGAAGTAGAAGTATTAATATAATTCCTTTCTTAGGTTCAATTATTGTAAATGGAAAATTATATATTAATGAAATTATTAATAACATACTGGTATTCGTTCCTGTTGGAATTTATACATGTATGTTAAAGGAAGAATGGCCTATATATAAAAAAGTTTCAGTAGCTTTTTTTATTAGTTTGGCAGTTGAAGTTTTACAGTTTATTCTAGCTATTGGAGCAACTGATATAACAGACCTTATAGGAAATACAATAGGTGGAGTAATAGGTATTGGGATATTTTATTTATTTACTAAAGTTTTAAAAAATAAAGCTATCAATATACTTAATATACTTGCTTCTATTGCTACAGTGGGATTAGTAAGTTTGTTATCTATTTTGTTATTAGTTAATTAAATTAGAATTAAAAAATGGCTAGGCTGGATACTAATAAATATCCTTCCTAGCCATATGATTTTCAAATAAATTTTTTACATAATGATTATTATTTTTTATTATTTTTAGACGGATTAGCAAATCTCCTAGGATCAAAATACAAGAAATATAAGCTAATTGCTATAACTAGAATACATAGTTTGTCTCCTGTACCAAAGAAAAGTAATAGACCGAAGGCAAGAAAAATTGAACCAAAACATTTTAATAATGTGTTAATCCTCTTTAGTTTTTTATCGCTCATTGTTTCCCAGCAAGTAGGACTCCAATAATTTACCTTTTTTGTTTTTGCATATTCTTCTCTTTCTTTATTTCTCTTTTCTTCTATTTTTCTTTTTCTTTCTTGAGATTTTCTCCTGTAATCCTCGTTTATTTTTTCGATACCATCTTTGAACTGAACCTTTGCATCGTTAAGTTCTTTTTTTATTTCATCTTTATCTTTATGCATTGGAAATCTCCCTGTTATATTTATTTAATTAACTTATTCTTATAATATTCCTTGATCAATTAATAAATTTTCATTACTAGTATACTTTATATTCCAATCATTTTCAACTTGGTATATATTTACTAAAACATATTCTTCTTTAAATTATATGGAAATCATCTAACATTATCATAGTCAATAGTAACTTTATATAAGTTGTTTATATTTTTAACATAATAAGATAAATACCATTGACATAAATATTTATAATAGTTATTATAGTTTAGTACAAAACAAATTTAAATATGGAGGGACTTTCATGATGAATAAAAATAAGCTTAAATTAGGTCTTGATATTAGCAGAATTAATCATATAATTTCAAGGAAGGTTGATGCTGCTGTAATTAATGCAATTGATGATAACTTAACAGTATCACAAGCTTATGTAATAGATTTTATTTCTAATGAAGGTGAAGACAGAGAAATATTTCAAAAGGATTTAGAGAAAGAATTTGATCTAAAGCGTTCTTCTATTAGTTTGATGTTAAATAATATGGAAAAAAGTGATTTGATCATAAGGGTGCCTGTTGCAGAGGATGCACGTTTGAAAAAAATTATCTTAACAGAAAAATCAATGAAGCTTTATGAAAATATTTCTACTGCAATTGATTCAGTTGAAAATAAATTATCTGAAAATATAACTTTAGAAGAAATAAAAGCATTTCAAAGAGTACTTGATAAAATAAGAAAGAATTTGGAGTAACCCTTTTAATTATGATAAAGGGTTATATTTTTGCAAATATTGTTTTATACAAAACATAAATAAAAAATGAGGAAATAAAAAGGAGAAGAATATATGTCAAAAGTATCTAATTTTACAGAGGGTAAAATATTCTCGCCCCTATTAAAATTTGCAATACCTATATTAGCAGCACTATTTTTACAAACTATGTATGGTGCAGTTGATTTACTTATAGTAGGACAATTTGGTCATGCAGCTGATGTGTCTGCTGTGTCTACAGGTAGTCAAGTAATGATGACCATAACTATGATGATTACTGGATTAAGTATGGGTATTACTATATTAATAGGTCAAAAACTTGGTGAAGGAAAATCTAAGGAAGCAGGAGATGTTGTAGGTAGTGGTATTTCAATATTTGCTGTTTTAGCTATTATTATTACTATTTTAGT
>NZ_JAGHFM010000213.1 GCF_017888745.1 Terrisporobacter sp.
AAAAAGATAAGCTGAAGTATGAGATTATAGGAGATAAAAATGATATTTTGGAAATAAAATTAGATAAGTTACTAAAACAAGGGGAGAATGTCAAAATAGATTTAAAATATAATGTTAAATTGCCAAATTGTCTTGGAAGATTTGGGTATGGAGATAATACTATAAACTTTACTAACTGGTTCCCTATAGCATGTGTATATGATGATGAAGGATGGAACTTAAAAAGCTATGAAGCAATAGGAGATCCTTTCTATAGCGATACTAGTAATTTTAAAGTTACATTATTGGCACCTGCATCTTATAAATTAGCTACAACAGGAAATATTACAGAGCAAAAAACTGACAATGAGAAAATACAATATGTTATAGATGCAAAAATGGTAAGGGACTTTGCTTTTATTTTAAGTGATAAATTTAAAGTAAGCAAAGATAGTTATAAAGATATAGTAATAAATACATATAACTTAAATGAAGAAATGAGTAAAGAAGCAGTTGATATAGCAAAATCTTCTATGAAGATTTTTAGTGAATTATTTGGAGACTACCCTTATGATACCTTCTCTGTTGTAGCAAGTGACTTTTATATTGGTGGGATGGAATATCCTATGTTAGTTATGATAGACGAAAACCTTTATAATAAAGAAAATAAATTTTTACTAGAGTACGTTATAGCACATGAAACAGCACATCAATGGTGGTATAGTGTTATAGGTAATGACGAAGTTAATGAACCTTGGTTAGATGAAGCCTTAACAGAGTATTCTACAATATTATATTTTGAGAATAAATATGGTAAGAAAACGGCAGATAAACTTATAAAAACTATGGATGTTCAGACTAAAAATTATAAGACTACAGATATTTTTAAAGCTGTTACTGAATATAAAGATTCATCAGATTATAGCTTAAGTGTTTATACAAAAGGAGCTGTGATTTTTAATAAGATAAGAAATCAAGTAGGTGATGATGTATTTTTTGATACATTAAAAGAATACTATAATATGTACAAGTTTAAGAATGTAAATGGACCTCAGTTTATAGAACTATGGAAGAGTAAAGGTATAGATATTGAGAAAATAATAAAAGAATATGAATAAAAATTTTCCAAGAGCATTGAAAAATAATTTAATGCTCTATTTTTTTGGTATAATATATTTTATGATATAAAGAGAAAAGAGGTGCAGCATGTTAAAGTATTGTTCGATAGGAAGCGGAAGTAGTGGAAACTGTCATTTTGTTAGTTATAAAGATACTAATATATTAATAGATGCAGGCCTTAGCGGTAAAAGAATAATAACAGGTTTGAATGAGATAGATGCTGATATAGAGAAAATAAAAGGAATATTCATAACACATGAACATTCTGATCATATAAAAGGTGCGGGAATATTATCTAGGAAATTGGATATACCTATTTTTGCAAATGTAAAAACTTGGTGTGCGATGAAAGATAAATTAGGAAATATAAAAGAAGAAAATATGAAAGTGTTTGAGAATGATAAAACTTATAGTATAGGAGATTTAGGAATTAAACCTTTTTCTATACCACATGATTCAAGTGATGCTGTAGGATATAATTTATTTTCAAGTAGTGAAAAGATGTCTATAGCTACAGATATAGGATGTATAACTGAAAATATAAGAAAAAATTTATATGATTCAAAGCTTGTAGTACTAGAGTCAAATTATGATCCTAATATGCTTATGATGGGTAGCTATACTTATAGCCTAAAAAGAAGAGTAATGTCTGATTGTGGCCATTTATCAAATGAAGAAGCAGCTAAGTTTTGTGTAGATTTAATAAAAGAAGGAACGGAGTCTATATTATTAGCTCATTTAAGTAAAGAAAATAACTTTCCAGATTTAGCTTTTGCTACGTCAAAAAATGTATTAGCTAATAATGATATGATAATAGGAAGAGATTTAAATTTAGAAGTATTATCTAGAGATAATGTTTCAAAAGTTTATGGACTATAAAAATTTTCTTCCTTTATATAACCAACAATATATCTTAGAGCGGCGTGGAGGAAAATTATTTTGTTGTTGTTTCACATATATTCACAGCTCGAAATATGAACTAATAATAAAAGGAGAACAAAATGCGTATTAGTGTAGTTTGTGTAGGAAAAATAAAAGAAAAGTATTTAAAATTAGGAATAGATGAATTTTCAAAAAGGTTATCTAAATATTGTAAACTAGAGGTAATCGAATTAGAAGATGAAAAAGCTCCAGAAAATCTGAGTGATAAAGAAATGCTAATGATTAAAGATAAAGAAGGTAAGAAAATTTTAAGCAAGATAAAAGATAATAGCTATGTTATAGCTCTTGCTATAGATGGTAAAAATTTATCTTCTGAAGAGTTGGCAAGTACACTTAATAAGTTAGGTGTTATGGGGACAAGTCATATAGTATTTGTAATAGGTGGATCGCTGGGACTTTCTGATGAGGTGTTAAAGAGAGCTAATTATAAGTTATCTTTTTCTAAGATGACATTTCCTCATCAACTTATGAGGTTGATATTATTGGAGCAGGTGTATAGAGCTTATAGAATAAATAACGGAGAACCGTACCACAAGTAAGGGATAACTTTCAAAATTAATATTAATATAATAAAAAAGAAAAGTTGAGATATAAAATCAACCTTTCTTTTTTTGTTATATTAATAAATTAAGTTGACAGGGAAAATTAATAATTGTATTATTGTATTAAGTGACTAATACAATAATGCGATTGGGGGGAGTAATATGTTGGAAATAGTATTTGTATCAATGACATTAATAATATCATGGATTTTAAGTTTTATTTTTATTCCAAAGGGAGCGATTGGAGCAACTGTAATTATAATGATGATACCTGCAATATTGGGATGTATAATCAAAATTATAAAATACAAATCGATAACAGCAGTATTTAAGCCATTGTTACATCATATAAGTATAAAAGGTATAATGTTTTCATTTGTGTTTCCAATAATTATAATAGGTTTGTGCTCGATACTAAGTCTAATAACAGGAGTTGGAAGCATAGATAATTATGATGGATCAATATCACAAATATTAATTATTATAGTAATGTCAGTACCTTTTTCAATTGTAACATTAGGAGAGGAGTATGGTTGGAGAGGGTATTTATTAGTAGAGTGGGAAAAGATATATGGTCTTAAAAAATCAAATATCTTAGTAGGAATTGTATGGATATTATATCATTTACCTACATTGTATATGATGAACCTAAGCTATGGTATTTCTGAAGCATTAATTTTTACAATTGTTCAGTCAATATGCATATTTTGTGTTAATTTTTCATATACGTATTTATACACTCTGTCGAAAAATGTTTTATTAGCTTCAATGATGCATTCGGTATGGAATAATATAAATACTTTCATACTGGGAGACACATACAGAAATGAAGCAACTGGATTAATAAATGGAAATGTAAAAGTAATAAATGGAGAGGGTATATTTGGAATGGTATTTTTAATAATCTCCGCATTTATTTTTCACAAAGTATTATTTAGTAAAACTAAATAATATAAAATAAGAACGGTGCTCCGTAGAGTACGGTACGGAGAACCGTATCTGTGGAGAACCAAAATTAAAAGAAGATACTAATAAGTATTATTAGTTTGTATTTATATAAGTAAGTATAGGGTAAAATAATATAGACCAAATAGGAATTTAGTGTACAAAAAGTATGTCTACTATTCTATATTAACACCAGTATTAATAGTGAAAGGAACCAACCGTTTTTGATTTCTTACGGTTGGTTGCTTCCTTTTTAGTTTAGACAAAATATCTATTCTTCTGTCATCTCGGCATGTATCCCACATTGTTCCGTATAGATGTCAAAGCTGCCCTTTTTCTCTGTTAATAATATCGTAATATTCTTCGGGGATATTTTCCTTAGGCATAGTGGTGTGTACCGAACAGGTTCCTGCCTTTTTTGCTGTTTCGTAATACCAGTGTTTGTAATTAAGCATATGGAGCGTATTTTGCATCTCTTTGATTTGTTCACATACAACTTCACGACGGTAATCAATCAATGCAAGACGCTGTTCAATAGTAGAATCTCCCTCCATGCATAAATCAATAAAATTTTTAATTTCTTTTACTGACATTCCAGCTTTTTTCAAGCACTCAATAATATATAGCCAACCAAAATCTTCATCCTTAAACATACGGATACCACCACCTGAACGTTCTACAAAAGGAAGTAATCCTTCCTTGTCATAATAGCGTAGTGTAGAAGGTGCTACCTTCAGTATTTTGGCCATTTCACCAACTGTATAAAGCATAGTTTTCTCCTTCTATGGAACTGAATTCCACAATTTTTAAATTTACTATTGACTTAAAGTTAACTTTAAGTTGTATAATTTGAATTAACTTATAGGCGATATTGTAGCATCAATAAGTTAATTAGTCAATTGAAATGGAGGAGATTACAATTAAGAAAGTAACAGCAGGAAAAGATTTATTAGGAGATTTCGCACCGAACTTTGCAGAATTAAATGACGAAGTTCTCTTCGGACAGGTTTGGTCAAGAGAGGAACAGCTTTCACCTCGTGATCGTAGTCTTATTACGGTTTCTGCATTGATGGCAAGCGGGATATTGGACAGTTCCCTAAAAGGTCATATTCATAGGGCAAAGGACAACGGAATAACTAAAGAAGAAATGGTTGAAGCTTTGACTCAGCTTGCTTTCTATGCGGGCTGGCCGAAGGCTTGGGCTGCATTTTATATGGCAAAAGAAATTTATGCTGATTAATGGCAGCGAGATGAAAATTGATATCGGAAATATTAATACATAATTCGAAAATAATAAGGGGGAATTTGATGAATAGATTCATAAAGAATTTGATTATTCCAGTAGTTGCATTATTAGTGTTGCTAACTGGGTGTTCTCAAGGAAAAATAGGGAATAATTCTGGTGATCCAACTCCTATAGAATCAGAAAAGACAGATATATTGATTGTGTATTATTCTTTAAGTGGAAATACAGAAAAAGTGGCGAAGCAAATTCAAAAGAATACAGGAGGAGACCTGTTTAAAATCGAGATTGAAAATCCATATCCTGATGATATGTATGAAATATCTGATTTAGCAAAAAAAGAGAAAGAAAGCGGGAATCTTCCGAAATTAAAAGATGACCTTCCCAAGTTGGCATCTTATGAAACTATTTATATAGGCGGGCCTGTATGGTCTAATACATTATCTTCACCTATTATTAAATATTTAGAAAAGGATTTTAATGGAAAGACAATCATTCCATTCTGGACAGATGCAGGAGATGCTGGCAAATATGAAGAAGAATTTAGGAAATATTTAAAAAGCGGTGATTTGAAACAAGGATTAGGATTCAGTAATGTATCTTCTCTAGGTGAAGAAGAAATAGATAAAATGATAAAAGGATTGAATAGCATAAGCGAGTCATCATCAAATTTAAGTGAAACTAAAATAAGAATTACTGCGGATGATACGGTAGTAGAAGCAGTGTTGAATGATACAAAAGCAGCACAGGAGTTTAAGAAATTACTACCATTAACTTTATCTATGACTAGAATGGGAGAGCATGAATATTATAGTTCTCTGGGTGAGCCCTTATCAGAAGATGATATAACTAAAGTTGGATATGATATCGGAGATCTTGCGTATTGGACACCTGGTGATTTATTCGCAATATATTTTGATGATACAGATGAAGAACCTGAAGGTTTAATTATTTTAGGAAATATTACTTCGTATATCTCACTGATAGAAAAATTGGGAAATCTACAAGAAATGAAAATAGAGTTAAAAGAGGATTAAGAATGGAGGAAGCAAAAATGAGTTTTAAGATGTATGTACCTACAAGAATTTTATTTGGGAAAGGAAAGTTAAATGAATTACACTCACAGGTGATGCCTGGTAAGAAAGCATTAGTTGTAGTATCAAATGGTAAATCAACGAAATCAAATGGTTATTTGGATCGTACCATTGAAGAATTAAAGAAAGCAAATGTTGATAGTGTGGTATTCGATCATATTGAAGCAAATCC
>NZ_JAGHFM010000390.1 GCF_017888745.1 Terrisporobacter sp.
AATGGCTAAGGCTAAATTTGAAAGAAATAAACCACATGTTAATATAGGAACAATAGGTCACGTTGACCACGGTAAAACTACATTAACAGCTGCAATAACAAAAACATTACATGAAAGATATCAATTAGGAGAAGCTGTAGATTTCGCTAACATAGATAAAGCTCCAGAAGAAAGAGAAAGAGGAATCACAATATCAACAGCTCACGTTGAATATGAAACTCCAAACAGACACTACGCTCACGTTGACTGTCCAGGACATGCTGACTACGTTAAAAACATGATAACAGGTGCTGCTCAAATGGACGGTGCTATATTAGTTTGTTCAGCAACTGATGGACCAATGCCACAAACAAGAGAGCATATATTATTATCAAGACAAGTTGGTGTACCATACATAGTAGTATTCTTAAACAAATGTGATATGGTAGATGACGAAGAATTATTAGAATTAGTTGAAATGGAAGTAAGAGAATTACTTAACGAATATGAATTCCCAGGAGATGATACTCCAATAATAAGAGGATCAGCTTTACAAGCATTAGAAAATCCAGCTTCAGAGTGGGGAGACAAAATAGTTGAGTTATTCGAACAAATAGATGAATATATACCAGCTCCAGAAAGAGATGTAGATAAGCCATTCTTAATGCCAGTAGAAGACGTATTCTCTATAACAGGAAGAGGAACAGTTGCTACAGGTAGAGTAGAAAGAGGAGTATTAAAAGTTCAAGACGAAGTTGAATTAGTAGGATTAACTGAAGAGCCAAGAAAAGTTGTTGTAACTGGTGTAGAAATGTTCAGAAAGTTATTAGATAGCGCAGAAGCAGGAGATAACATAGGAGCATTATTAAGAGGTGTTCAAAGAGATGAAATCGAAAGAGGACAAGTATTAGCTAAGCCAGGATCAGTAAACGCTCATACAAAATTCAAAGCAGAAATATACGTTCTTAAAAAAGAAGAAGGTGGAAGACATACTCCATTCTTCGATGGATATAGACCACAATTCTACTTCAGAACAACTGACGTAACAGGAGCTTGTAAATTACCAGAAGGAATAGAAATGGTAATGCCTGGAGATAACGTAACTATAGAAGTTGATTTAATAAACTCTATATGTGTTGAAGAAGGATTAAGATTCGCTATAAGAGAAGGTGGAAGAACAGTAGCTTCAGGAGTTGTAGCAGAAATAATAGAATAATCTATTTAGATTATTTATATATAGAAAAGAAGAGGGG
>NZ_JAGHFM010000214.1 GCF_017888745.1 Terrisporobacter sp.
CCTACTTCTTCACCTAATTGTTCTATACTAGTTAAAAAGTTTGAGTATGTAGTAGTATCAAAGAAGAACGTATTTAAATCATATTCTTTCATACTTTCTTCTACTTTTTCTTTAAACATATTGTCCATTACAAATACATCTGGAGTAAGTGATGCTACTTTTTCTAAATCTGGGCTCATTGATTGACCTATTTCAGGTAATCCTTTTAAACTTTCTGGAAGTTCTAACTTAGTAGTTGGTATACCCACTACCTCTGCTCCTATACTATCAAGTACTTGAGCAGATGCTACTGATCCTGCAACAACTTTTATAGTTTCATTAGATGCACTCTCTTCATCAGTTTTGCCAGAATTAGATGGTGTACATCCTGTTAAAAATAATGCTGATATCATTAATATTGATGCTAACTTTTTAAATTTCATAATATTTCCTCCTAATATTTTTTGCTTAATATTTATAAATTTATTCCATTATCTTTTTAGCCAACTCTAAATATATAAGTGACATTTCATTTTCAATTTCTTTTTCTATAACTGTCTTGCCTTCATTCTCAGCTATTTGAACAATCCCTTTTCTCGGTATTTTATGGAATACCTCTGAGTTTATTTCTTTAGCTAAATTATTAACTAAATTTTCTTCATCTTCTACATTTTTAGCATTTAGTATAATTCCTTTAAGAGATGCATATCCTCTTTTTTTGAACTGATTAACAGCAGTTGATATATTGCTTGCTGCATACATTGACATCATTTCACCTGATGTAACTATATATACATCATTTGCGTATCCATTTCTTATTGGCATTGAGAATCCTCCACATACTACATCTCCTAGTACATCATAGATTACAATATCTGGTTTATATACTTCAAAGGCCTCTAGTTCTTCTAACTTCTCAAATGCTGCTATTATCCCTCTCCCTGCACATCCAACACCAGGAGTAGGACCTCCAGCTTCTACGCAAAGTACTCCATGATATCCTTCAAATACTATATCTGAAAGTTCAAGGTCATCTCCTTTTTCATTCATGACATCAAGTACTGTATCTATAAACTTACCTTTCATTAAATTCTTAGTTGAGTCTGCCTTTGGATCACATCCAATTTGCATAACTTTGTATCCTAAATGTGATAATGCCGCTGACAAGTTAGAAGTAGTTGTCGACTTACCTATACCACCTTTTCCATAAATAGCTATCTTCTTCATTTCTTTATCCCTTCAAAATTCTTTTTATTGATACTCATTATCATTTACTTATTTAAGTTTATATCTTTTCTACTATAAAGTCTTTAAGTATATTTACTTTTTCTATAAATAAGTTGATATTAATTATCATTATCATTTCCATTTTATATATTTTATATTATAATATCAATATCAATATAAATAGCTATATATTTATAAATGAGACTATTATTAAAGCTATATTTTGCTTTTTATAATTATTAAAGATTGGTGGTAGACATGAGTAATTTAGAAATCGTATTAAAAGATTTTTTTGATTGTTTTTACATTCCTATAAGATATGTAGACAGCAACTTTAAATTAACATATAAAATTGCATCTTCTTCTAATATAGATGAATTCATTGAAGATGTTAAACTTTATGAATATATCAAGAAAAATGCAACATCTATAAAAAAACTTACATATTATGATAATATACATTTTATAATTGCACCTATAAAAAACTCATTATATAATGGCTATGTTATTGCAGGGCCTTTTAGATCCTCTAATATTACTATAGATATTAATATACCTTTCAAGCCATTTTATTGCATTAACAATATTCAAAATATGTTAAAAAGTATAATAAAAGAAAATTTAAATAATAGACCTAAACTTAGTTCTCATGTATCTAGCTCAATAGCTTATATACATAAAAACTATAAAGATGATATTAAGATAGATGATATATGTTCTTATTTAAATATTAATAAAAGTTATTTTTGCAGGCTATTTAAAAAAGAAATTGGGTATACTTTTTCAGACTTCCTAAATAAATTTAGGGTTGAAAAAAGTAAAGATTTTTTATCGAATGATGAATATTCAATATTAGATGTTGCAATGTCTGTTGGATATAACAGCCACAGCTATTATAGCAGTTTATTTAAAAAATTTAATAACATCACACCTGTTGATTATCGTAATGGATATAATACTAAAACAGAGTATCTTCAAAGTTAATTAATTATTTATACAAAAAGGAGTATAGGTGGTTTGTTTTTACACAAACCTAGAGTATGTAAATAGTAACGTGTAATTTCTATATTTAATTAAGATATACGATAACTATTTTTAGGACTATGACTATAAAATCATAGTCCTTTTCTCTGAAATATCCATAGTTACTAAGTATAATGACTTATATAATACATCATTAGATGGAAATACCTTTGATTTCGTGTTTTTTCTTAATAGCCTGTTGTAACTCTCTATTGAATTAGTTGTATATATTTAACTTCTTACCTCTTAAAAACATTTAAAGTATATACCAAGATCATCCCAGTTATTTTTCCAAACTATATACACACCTAAAATATCTTTAGTTGTCTTTACGTCATATTCTTCAATTAGTCTTTTTAGAATTTTAGTTTTATCAAGCATAAAAAGTGTGCACCTTCCTTTGGATAATTAATTGCATTAATAAGTTAATTATCACACTCTTTAGAAGAATACACACTTTATTTTAGAGACCTGACATAGATCCAATCTGCTACATTACTATTAGAAATTCGTATCATATTGGACTTTATTTTGTTATGTAAGCTCGTCAATTTCTAATAGCATCATGTAGATCATGTTCCTGGATTTAGTCTTTGCCGTAGGTTTCTTTAAGATTCCACCTCACGATTGACACCATTGACATTAACTAGCGATTCCCACTATCAAGTCCGAGACGAACTTTCACTGTCAAGTTGTTACAAATACTGAGAGCATATATACAAATTATCTTGAATATTACAACAATGTGATTTTATTAGATCTCAATATCGAAAACGTTTTGCCATAGCAATATATACTATACAATCTTACACTTTACTATGTAAATTTTATAATCTAATCATATAAAAAAGTAAATTAAAATATTATATTTTACTAAGCAAATACAGCTAAAATTATAAATGTCATTATAAATATAGTACAAGCTGGTGGATCTATATGACTATCACAATGACTATTAAATGTCTTAGTGAAAAAATCACCTAATAGTGAAGATATAATAGCAACTATTATTCCTACTATAGGATTCCCTGACAATACAAATGCATTTGAAGATGTCAAGCTTATATGATGAGTTGTCGGTACTCCGGCTCCAAATTGTACAAATATTAAAGTTATTGCACTAATAGCAAAACATAGTGATGGGTATGATGCTTTAACTGCATCTACAGGCACACCACTTTCTATTAGTACAGCTCCTGTATAACTTATAACAATACCTACCATTAAACCTAGTATAATATTATAAATTAATTCCTTGCCTTTTGATATAAATTCCCTAGAATCATTACTTGTATATTTTCCTATTAATCCACTTTTACCTATAATCAATCTTGCCAATATACCAGATGTTGCAACTGTCATAGCTACAGTATCTGTTTGAAAACCTATTATACTTGAATACAAATAATTTATCAAATATCATATTACCCCAAATATTCCCCCTACAATAATAATAGAATAATCTCCCTTTGAATTTAAAGCAAATGTAATATCTGAACCATTAAATATATCCTCTTCAGTAAGTACAGCTACATCTCCACTTACTAATTGTCCTGTTTTTGAAGTTGTACTTTTTCTACCTGCATAAGCTGCTGCTGCAACACCTCCTGCAAATGCTATATAAATGCTGGTAATGCTCCTAAAGCCGCACCAAAAGCTCCTCCTCCAAAAGCTGCGATTAAAGATAAAAAACTCATATTATTTCCCTCCATTATTAATAATATAATTAGTAAAAAATTAATATTCAATAAATTTTATTTGTTATTGTTTTCTTGATGGCATATTCACATACACACATATCTTCTTCCACACTTCCGCCACTTATCCCGACTGCTCCAACTACTTTACCATTATATTTGAATGGTATTCCTCCTCCAAATATTACAATTCTATTATTCGTATGTTGAATACCATATAAAACTCCTTCTGATTTGCATAAATCTTTAAGTTTATCTGTCGGCATTTTTAAACTTACTGCTGTGTATGCTTTATTTAAAGATAAGTCTATACTTGCAAGAAGAGAATCTTCCATTCTATGAACTAAAATTACGTTTCCTCCACTATCTACTATTGAGATAACCATAGGTACTTTTATTTCATTGGCCTTATCTTCAGCAAATTTTGCTATTTCTTTAGCTGTCTGCAAATTAAGTTCTACTGATACATTATCATCCATATTAAAACTTTCTCTATTTTGACAGCCTAAAATTTCTTTTTTGATTACTTCTGTTATTATAGATTCAATTTCCTTTATATTTTCACTCAATCTACATCCTCCTTTAGATTCTAATGAATTTTTCACACTTTAATTAACATTTCTAAACTGTACAATTCATAGCTATCCCTAGAGGTGTTACTAAAAGTGGCTGTATAGGTTTTATTGTTTTAACTTTTATTTCTTTTTCAAATATTTTTTCAAAGTCTTTGAAGCAACAAGCTCCACCTACTACATAAATATCTTTAATATCATAATCTTTTATATATTTTTTGACTATTGTAGCCATTTTTTCTACTACAGGTCTAATTATGGAAAATACTTCTTGTTCCTTGTTAGCCTGCTTTTTTAACTCTTCCGCTTCTTCAAATGTTTTCTGTAAAGATCCAGCTAATACAAGAGTCATATGAGTACCTCCTGTAGCTTCGTCTGCAGTAAATATAACTTTTCCATCTTTTAGTATACTTATACCTGTAGTTCCACCTCCAACATCTACTACTACGCCTTCTTTTATATCAAGTGCATAAGAAGCGGCTGTTGGTTCATCAACTATATTAACAACTTCTAAATCAGCTGATTCCACTACATTTGCTATAGCTTTTATATTTCCTTTTGTTATTCCAGGAGGTATAGCAGTTGCTGCATAAGATAGTTTTTCCCCGATTATCTCTTCTACTTGTTCTTTTAGCATTCTTACTATTCTTATGGCTCCCATATAGTCAACTACTATTCCATCTTTTACTACACTTGAACTATATGTTGCTCCTGCTATAGGATTATTATTTTCATCAACCACAGATAAAACAATATTAGCTGTACCTAAGTCAACTCCTACCTTTAATTTTCCTTCATACGGGTTGCACTTTTTTTCTCTTATAAGATGAGAAAATTCTTCCAGTAATTGATTACTCTTATTCAAACTCATAATATCACCTATCCTCCCTCTATTTTCAATAAAACAATATATTTTAAATCATACCTATTTTCTTAATTTTTATATTTATTTTTCAAGTATAATTCTGTTATTTAACTATTTGTGTCTTTATCCTCATAATGAATGCAGTTTACTCTTAAGTCTCCTTTTTCTCTAGGACATTTAGAATCTTTACATAAATTACATGTATACTTTTTATTAGAATCATCTTTTTTAAGATTATTTTCTTCTATATTATTTATTACATCTTCTTCTTTGTCTTCATTTATTTTTTTATACTCTATATCTTCATCTACTTTACTATCTTTTATATCTTCATTTATAGATAACATGTTTGTATTATTATCTATGTTTGTATCTAGATCTTTATATCCCACTGTATTCTTATTTTTAATTAAATCTTCAATTCCATATCCAGGTCTTGGTATAACTTTTTTACTATATATTCTTCCCTTGTTGCTAGCTGCTTGTATTGATGCTGTAACAGAACCTACATCACCTTCTATTTTTACTACAACCATTCCATTTCCTTGACTTAACTCATATCCAATTAAAGTAACATTTGCAGATTTTACACAAATATCTGCTATTTCAATTGCACTAGAAAGACCAATTACTTCTATAATTCCCACTGCTAACTGTGACATATACTGACCTCCTTTGATACTATAATAAGCAAAAAGCTGGATTATAAACCCAGCCCTTTGTAATATACATTTAGTATATTAGCAATAATATTTCTTTTATATCATTGCTAATTATATCTTTAGGTGTAGTAGATAAACATCTATCTTTTAATGTATTTTCTACCATAGTATTAATACTATTTTGATAATCAGCCTTACTAATATCCATATCTCTTATTCTTAGTGGCATATTCATAGATATCATCATAGTTTTTATAATACGTTTTAATATTTCTACCGCTATTTTAGGGCTTTCATCTATATTTACAAATTGTAGCTTATATGAAAGTTTTGCATATTTTCTTAGTATCGACTCATCTTTACAGTTATAATCAATAACACTATTTAGTAACATAGCATTTGCAAGTCCATGCGGAATATGAAATGTAGCACCTAATTGATGTGCTATACTATGATTTAATCCTAATCCAGCTATATTAAAAGACATTCCTGCAAGAGTAGATGCTTCCTGCATCATTTTTCTACTATCTAAATCATTTCCATCTTCATAACATTTAACTAACGACTTTATTAATAACTCTATTGATTTTTCTGACAATGCATCAGAAAATACATTATTATTTTTAGATACATAAGCCTCTAGTGAATGAGTTAATACATCCATGCCTGTATTTGCAGTAACTGTTTTTGGAACTGTTAATGTTAATGTAGGATCTAAAAGAGCTACATCTGGTAAAATATCTTCTGACTCTATTATTTTTTTTACATTACTTTCCTTATCTGTAATGACAGTTAAGGATGTAACTTCTGTTCCTGTACCGCTAGTAGTTGGAACTGCTATAAATAAAGGTTGTGAAGTTAAATTTTCTAATTTAGTGAAATAAAGCATTGCTTTTGCAGTATCAATAGCAGATCCGCCCCCAAATCCAATTAGAATAGAAGGTTTTTCTTTGCATATATGTTTAATTCCATCAACAACTACTTCTGTAGATGGATCTGTTACTACGCCATCATATATGTATACATTATTATTTGCTTCTAAACAATCTGTAAGATATGATACTGCTTTACTTTCTACTAGAAACTTATCACATACTATTAAAATTACTTGTTTTTTAATTTCTTCAAGATATTTTATAGACTTATCTCCACTATAAATTCTTGTTTTTACATATACATTTGACATTAAACTTCTCTCCTTCGTGTTCTATCAATTATCTTATGCTAAATGAATCTGATAAAACACATCTTCGAATTCTGCAAAAAGATTTTGGAGATGTTAAACCTTCACCTGTAGGTCCAGCTATTGTAAATGTTGAATGTCCTTCTCCTCCTACACCTATTCCAGCATAAGAAGGGGCATTTTTAACAAATATTGTAGTCTCCATAACTTTTGACATCTTGCTTAATTTATCTATATTCTTAGAGTGCATAATTGCTGTATGTCTATTTCCATGTTCAGCTTCTTGAGCATATTCTATTGCTTTATCAACATCTTCAACCCTTACAATTGGCAAAATAGGCATCATCATTTCTTCTTGAACAAAAGTATGATCCTTATTAACTTCCATGATGATAGCTTTAATATTATCATCAACAGTTATACCTATTTTATCTAATATGTATTTTGCACTTTTTCCTACGAACTCAGTTTTTGGAGCTCCATTTTCTTTTGCAACAACACTTAGAAGTTGTTCTATTACTTTCTTATCTTTAACTAAGTAAGCTCCGTTTAATTTCATATTTTCAATTAAACTATCACAAATAGATTCTACGGCGAATACTTCTTTTTCTGCTATGCAAGGAACATTATTATCGAAACTACATCCATCAATAATATCCTTAGCTGCTTTCTTAATATCTGCAGTTTCATCTACAACAACTGGAGGATTTCCTGCTCCAGCTCCGATAGCTTTCTTTCCTGATGAAAGTACTTTTTTAACTATAGATGGTCCACCTGTTGCTACTAAAAAACGTACTTTTGGATTCTCAATCATTTTATTTGTATTTTCAATTGAAGGTTTCTCCACCATAGTTATGAGATTTTTAGGTGCTCCTACTTCTTCTAATGCTTTATTAAGCATTTTTACAATAGTTTGAGAAACATTAGTAGCTCTTGGATGCGGACTAAAAACTACTGTATTTCCTCCTGCTATCATACCTATAGAGTTACAAATAATAGTTTCTGTAGGATTTGTTGTAGGAGTTATCGCTCCAATAACACCAAATGGGCAATACTCTACTAAAGTAAGACCATCATCTCCAGTTTTTACAGATGATACTAAATCTTCTGTACCAGGAGTTTTTTCAGCTGCTAATCTATTTTTTATTAACTTATGCTCATAACATCCTATTTCAGTTTCATCTACTGCTAGTCTAGATATAAGCTCAAGATTTTCTTTTTTTAATATGGTATTTCTTATAGAATCTACATATTTTTGTCTATCTGATATTTTTGAAAATAATAGTTCTTTTTGTGCTACATATGATGCATCAATAGCCTCTTCTATAGTTTTAAAAACTCCATAGTTACCTTCTATAGAATTTTTTTCTACTTCTTGAGTAATATTTTCAATTTTGATTTCTTTGAGTGCATCTGAAACCATTTTTTCAATCATTTTTACATCTATATCCATATTTACACCTTCCTTAAAGTTAACTATTTCTGTCGGTTTAAGATGATAACATCTCTAATAATGTATTTAAATTTCTAATATATATTTCTTAATTAATTTTGTTTTTTTATAATGACATAATCATTATTTTTTAAATCAAAAGCATTTGCCTCATCCATATCTACATGCATTTCTAATTTATATTTAGGAGATACTCTAACAAGTACATCCCCTAAAATTCCTGATCGTTGACCACAAATTTGTACCTCTACAGTATCTTTATCTTTAATTCCCATAATTTGTGCATCTTCCGGTGTCATATGAATATGACGCAAAGCAATTATAGCTCCATAAGGAAGTTTTATCATTCCTTTAGGCCCAATGATTTCTATACTCGATGTTCCCTCTAAGTCTCCTGACTCTCTTACTAAGGCTTTTAAACCCAGACGAAAACTATCAGTTCTTGAAATTTCTACTTGGCTTTCATTTCTTACAGGTCCTAAAATACGAACATTGTTAAACTCACCTTTTGGACCTCTAATTGTAACTGTTTCATTACTAGCAAATTGACCTGGTTGTTTTAAATCAACCTTTTTTGTAAGATTATATCCTTCTCCAAATAACACATCTAAATCTTTTTGCGATAAATGAATATGTCTATTTGATATACCTATTGGTATTCTTGATTTTTCATACTCCTTTAACTTTTCTATTACTTTCTGAGTAATAATTTTTATTATTTTTCCCGAATCTTCTGAAATCATTTTTTATGCTCCTTTTATTATACTACTAACTTATTTTTATAAAGACTTTGGTAGTATTTTTTCAACGTCTGTGTGTGGTCTTGGTATAACATGAGTAGAAACTACTTCTCCAATAGCATTTGCTGCTGCTGTACCTGCATCTACTGATGCTTTAACAGCTCCTACATCACCTCTAACCATTACAGTTACTAATCCAGAACCTATTTTTTCATATCCTATTAAATTTACATTTGCTGCTTTTGTCATTGCATCTGCTGCTTCTATAGCTCCTACTAATCCTTTTGTTTCTACCATTCCTAATGCTTCATTTGACATTTTAAAATCCTCCTAATTAAAATAATTTATTTTTTAGCTTTCTTTTTATTTCATAAATTTTATCAATTTTCTCCCAAGCAAAATCCTCATCACTTCTTCCAAAGTGACCATATGCCGCCGTTTTTAAGTATTGTGGTTTTCTTAATTGAAGATTTTCTATTATATCTACAACCTTAAATGAGAAAACCTCTTTAACTATATCTTCAATTTCTCTATCAGGTATTATACCTGTATCAAATGTATTTACAGTAACAGCTAAAGGTTCTACTCCTCCAATAGCATAAGCAATTGATACTTCGCATCGTGTTGCAATATTTGAAGCCACTATATTTTTAGCTACATATCTTGCCATGTATGCCCCAGAGCGGTCTACTTTAGTTGGATCTTTTCCTGAAAAGGCTCCTCCACCATGTCTGGAAATAGTACCATATGAGTCCACCATTATTTTTCTTCCAGTAAGACCTGTATCTCCTGTTGGCCCTCCTATTACAAATCTACCTGTAGGATTAATGTATATTTTGGTATCTTTTGTTATCCATTTTTTATCTATAACAGGATTAATAACAGATCCAATTATAAATTCTCTAAGTAAATCATTAGATATTTTTTCACTATGTTGAGCTGAGATTACAATACTTTCAATACTTATAGGATTATCCTCAGAGTCATAAGCCATTGTTACCTGTGTCTTTCCATCAGGATACAGGAAATATGCACCTTCACTTTTTCTAACTTTTGCAAGCTGAAATGATAATCTATTAGCTAACTCACAAGAAATAGGCATAAAGTTTTTAGTTTCATTGCAAGCATAACCATACATTATTCCTTGGTCACCGCTTCCTATTACTTCTTTATCTTCATTAATAGATTTTTTAACTCCTATGGATATATCTGATGATTGATTATGTACATTAGTTAAAATCAAACAAGAATCAGCATCAAATCCTTTGTTAGGTGTTGTATAGCCTATCTTTCTAATAATATTTCTTGCTACTTCAACAATATTAACTTTTGCAGTTGATGCAATCTCACCAGCAATTACTAATGTATCTGTAGACACCATGGCTTCAACAGCTACATGAGATTTACTATCTTGCTTTAAATATTCATCTAATATACCATCTGATATTTGGTCACAAATCTTATCTGGATGACCTTCTGTAACAGATTCTGATGTTACATAATATCTTATTTCTCCTTTATTCATCTCCCCATATCACTTCCTTATCATTTAACGAATAGAAAAGCCTGTTGTTAATATACATCTTCTTTTTCTTCCAAAATTTTTGGCAGTAGTTGATCCTTCACCTGTAACATTAGCTATTGTGAATGTTGTATCTCCTTCTTCATCAAATCCTATTCCAAGATATGAAGGTCCATTCTTCACAAATATAGATGTTTGCATTTTTTTAGCAGCTCTATTTAAATGTTCAATAGATTCTGAAAACATACTTGATGTATGCTTAAAACCTTGCTCAATTTCAATGGCAGTTTCTAAAGCCTCATCAAAATTTTTAGCTCTTACAATTGGAAGTATTGGCATGAATATCTCTTTTACAACAGCATCACCATAACAAGAATCTTCAAATACAATTAACTTTATAACCTTATCAACTTTTATTCCAGATTTATGTAAAATTAAATTTGCATTTTTACCTTCTAGTTTTTTATTTACATTACCATCTTCTGTTATAATCGTACTTAGTAATTTTTCTTTTTCTACTTGACTAGTAATAAAGTAAACTTCATTTCTCTTAATTTCATCTATAAATTTATCAGCAATACTCTCAACTAAAACAACACTTTTCTCAGATGTACACATGAGATTATTATCGAAAGATGCTCCTAAAAATATATCTTTGGCAGCTTTTTTAATATCTGCTGTTTCATCAACTATAGCAACTGGATTTGCAGGTCCTGCAGCTATAACTTTTTTCTGAGAACTTAAAGCTCTTTGTAAGCCAGTATTTCCACCTGTGAAAACTACTAACTCTACATCTGGATGACTCATTAATTCTAATGTGTATTTTATGAGACTCTCATCTAGCGTCACTACTAAGTTATGAATTCCACAAACTTCTACAATAGATTTATTTATTATTTCAGTTACTAGCTGAGATACTTTCATTGCTCTTGGATGGGGACAATGAATAACAGAATTACCTGCCGATAATAAAGCAATTGTATTGCTTATTAAAGTTGCACATGGATTTGTGCATGGCTGTACTGCACAAGTAACTCCATAAGGTGAAATTTCGTACAATGTCATACCATGATCTCCTGTACTTACTTCCGTATTTAAATTTTCAACTCCAGGAGTTTTTTCAATAGCAAGGGAAATCTTTTTAGCTTTATCACTTATATTCCCCATACAAGTTTCATCGACTGTCATTCTAGCTAAATCATTAACTAAGGGACGAAGAGATTTTTTTATAGACTCAATAATTTCTTTTCGCTCATTCAGTGTAAATTCTGTATATCTATCAAACGCCTTCTTCGATACAAAAACTGCATCACAAACACTTCTATAAATACCACTTTTCATTTTAAGAAACTTCACCCCCTTTTTTATTTTCAAAATACTAATTTCTAAATATCTATAGCATCAATAATTCCAATAATCGCCATATCAATTATAGATTCTTTTCTTCTTGGATCCACACGAACTGATGATCCTTGGGCAATTAGTACGATATCTCCTATTCCGGCTCCTACAAAATCTACAGCGACTTCTTCACTATCTATATATTGGCTCTTACCATCAACTCGCCTAATTATCATTAATTTACATCCAACTAATGAATCTTCTTTTCTAGTAGCTACAACAGTTCCTATAACCTTTGCCAATTTCATTATTTTTACACACCTTTTATTATTCTTTATTTTCTATATTTTTTACATTGTCATCAGTTTCTTCATTGAAATTACTACTTTCACAATCTTTTAAAAATTCATCTGTATTAATATTTTCATTCTTGTTTTCTTTTTTATCTAATTTTTTATTTTTTTCTTCTTTAGTTGTAACAAAAACTTCATATATAAAATCTGATGGTCTTGGAATAACTTTTGATGATACAAAGTTATTGTGTGTAATCCCTATTTGTTTACCTGCACTTACTGCAGCATTTACTGCTCCAATATCCCCAGTAATTTTTATAGTCATATATCCTAGACCTTTTGAATTTTCGATTCCAACGATTTTAATATTAGCAGATTTTGCCATAGCATCGGCAACCACTATAGCTGTCGACATTCCACTAACTTCAACTAACCCTAATGACTCCTTCATTATCTGTCACCTCCATAAAATTGCTTTATTTCTATATTTAAAGTTCTGGCTTTTTCTCTTGCCAAGTCAGTTATAATATCATCAGAGTTGACAATAATAGTTCCATTAGCTCCATATTGTTCTAGATTTTCTAAAGTTATTACTTTTTTTCTCGATTTGTTTTCTTTTTGCAACGAAATATTATCTTTTGTATTAAAATTCATTTTAACTTGTTCGTTTGAATTCTTTTCTTTGTACAATTTAATTAATTCTGATGTACTTCTTATCTCTATTCCATACTCTAAAACCTTTCTATAATAAGATATAATTTGATTTATATAGGCTTTAGGCTCTTTATTTGTAAACTTTTTCAAACCTGATTTTAAAAACACTATTTTTCCACCTGATTCAATAGCAGATGCAATCCATTCATTACAAAATGTATCACTTATACATAGTGCTGTTTTTACAACTAAATCCCTTTCAACTACTGGAAATATACTCATTGCATTAGAAAGATCTTTTGGTATTCCTTCCGAAAAATATATTATATTTTCATCTGGAACATATTTATTTATATCTAATTTACAAACATCATTTTTAAATTTATCATCTGCGACTATATGAATATTAAATAAATCACTTTTATATATCTGTTCTAAAAAATCTAAATACTCTGTGTCACATTTTTTACTACAAAATATGTAGACTTTTGATTTTTCTGCATTACTTTTTAAAATATTCTTTTGATTTGTAATCTCTAACAATACTTTCTTAATAATCTCTCTTAGTTTTTCTTCACTAATATTCAAATCTACACCTCATCTCAATAAGCGCCTCAATTGTAAAATTGAGGCACTATTTTACACATATGTAAATGTTTCTATTTAATATTAGAAAGAATCTTTTCAACATCTGTATGTGGTCTTGGTATTACATGAGTTGATATTACTTGACCTATTGATGAAGCTGCTGCTGTACCTGCATCTACAGATGCCTTAACAGCTCCTACATCACCTCTTACCATTACAGTTACTAAACCTGAACCAATTTTTTCATATCCTACTAATATAACATTTGCAGCTTTAACCATTGCATCAGCTGCCTCTATAGCTCCTACAAGCCCCTTTGTTTCTATCATCCCTAATGCTTCAGAATTCATATATAAGCCTCCTTTATTAATAAAACCAGTTTTTAATTATATTTTTTATATTATATATATGGAGTTGTAGTAGGTTTAGGTTCATCACCTAAAGCTCCAAGCATTTTTTTACCAGCTGAAATAGCTGCTTTAACTGCTTGTCTTACTGCTCCTGAATCTCCTGTAAAAGTTAAAATAACTTCATTTGAATAACTTGTACCATTAGCTGGAGAACTATATCCAACAATCTCTACATTTGCAGCTTTAACTGCTATATCTGCTAAAACTGTTCCTATAGCAGCTGGTCCTGCACAAGTCATTCCAAATGCTTTACCAAGAGGAGCTCCTAAAGCTTTTTCTAGGCAATAACTTGCTCTTGCAGTATATTGAAATTCTAAGTGTCCTGCATCATTACCATATACATCACCAAAATATTTAGGTATTGCTTGAAGTGCTATTTCAACTGCTCTTCTAGCATCAGATACATCATCTGCTCCTATGTATATAAGACTTCCATGACCTGCTCCACCTTTTGTATCTCTTGGTAATTCAACAGATATAATCTCCGTATTTGTAGCTTTTACGGCTTCATCAACTGCCCATATTTGAGGTCCTGCGCCTGTTCTTCCTCCAATAATACCTATTGAACGATATTTTCCTAATTTCATAGTATCAACTAACATTGAATCTACACTTGCTATTACAAGACCTATAGTATCACCCATTGAAGTACCAACAAATTCAGTCATACCAATAGATTTATTTTCTGTACAACTTTCTTTAGCTTTTTCTTCTTTAACACCTAGCTCTTCAGATACTTGCTTCATTACTTTTTCAATTAAATTCTGATCCATTAAACTTTCCTCCACTATATTTTAACTATCCGCCTATGATACATCTAATACCATAGCTTTCTACTATTTTTTTATGCTCATCCAAATCTTCTTTGTTTAATCTTTTAAGTCCATCAAGTGTATACTCTCTTCCTAAAAGATCGTATTTGTTTTCACCAAAAGTATGATATGGTAAAAGGTGTACTGTATCTACGTTTTCAAGAGTTTTCACAAACTTGGCAATATCCTCAATATCTTCACAAGAATAATTAAAATCAGGTATTACAGGAACTCTAACAACAGTTTTTGTAATTTGAGAAATACGTTTAGCATTTTTCAAAATTATTTCATTAGATACACCAGTGAATTTTTTATGAATATGTGGGTTTATATGTTTTATATCTAATAAAACTGTATCTACATATGGTATAACTTTTTCAATAGCTTCTTCACTTCCAAATCCTGTTGTTTCTATAGCTGTATTCCACCCCTGACTTTTACAAGCTAGTAATAATTCTGATGCAAACTCATACTGAACAAGAGGTTCACCTCCAGAAAGTGTAATACCTCCATCAGATCTTCTAAATATAGTTCCATCTTTTTTTAACTCTTTTATTGCTTGTTGTATTGTCATTGTTTTTCCTTTTAAAACTAACGCACCTGATGGACAAACATTTGCACATTCTCCGCAACCCGTACATATATTCCTGTCAATATGAGTTTCATTATTAAAACTTATTGCACCAATTTTACAAACTGAAATACACCTACCACATTTAAAGCAATCACTTTTTTTATACATTACAATAGGATTATTGTTTTGACTTTCAGGATTGCTGCACCATTTACAGCGCAAAGGGCAACCTTTAAGGAATACAATTGTACGAATACCGGGACCATCATGTAATGAGAATCTCTGTATATCAAATACAGTTCCTGTCATATTATAATTAATTGAATCCATAATGACTCCCTTCACTCTCTTATTCTATCTATTAATTTCTATAAATTTTGTTCAGTACGGCTAATGATATCATCTTGAACTTCTTTAGCTAATACAGTAAACTGAGCACTATATCCAGCAACACGTACAACTAAGTCTTTATGTTCTTCTGGATTGTTTTGAGCTTCTATAAGTTTTTCTCTATCTATTACATTAAATTGAACATGCATACCTTTGTGATCAAAGTATGATCTTACTATTGACGCAAATCTCTTAAGCCCCTCATCTCCTGCTAATGCTGAAGGTAAGAATTTTTGATTATAAAGTGTTCCATTTGAATAATTTTCATGATCTAATTTTGCAACAGACATTGCAGCTGCTGTTGGACCATTTACATCTTTACCTTGTCTTGGTGAAACTCCATCAGCTAAAGGTTGTTTTGCTAGTCTACCATCTGGTAGTGCTGCTACATCTTTACCAAATAAAACGTTGGCTGAAACTGGGTAACAACCTGCTTGGAATGTACCTCCACGAGGATTTTTATATTTTTCAACTTCATGAGAATATATTTGACCACATTTTCTAGCTAATAAATCTACTTCATCTTCATCATTACCATACCAAGTTGTATTTTCCATCACTCTCTTGATATCAGCATATCTAGAAACATTGCTATTCGATACTCCACAAGCTAATTCACTTGTTATTGTTTTTTGTATATCTGCTATATCTATAGAATTTGATGTACCCATACTGCTTAATATACGTTTAACAGCTTCATATATCTTAGCTTCATCTTCACTAGATGTTGCATTGCTACAAGCTTGATTATCTACACTATATCCAAAGTTATTATCTAAAGCTTCCATAAGGTCAGCCATAGTAACTTCTTTATTATCAAATACATGCTTTTTAATAGCATACATTGAGTCACCACTATCAGCTACACCAAATGCTTGTGGCCCTGTAAAGTTGTATATAGCTCCACCTTCTTGAACACTTTTACCTCTACCTATACAGTCATCAACTAAAGCTGAAAGGAATGGTAATGGAGCTCTTTCTGCATGAGCTAAATCTACACAGTTATCCGCTTCTACTAAGTGATATATGAAGTATTCCATTTGCTTTTTATATGCTTCAAATAATTGTTCTATTGATGTAAATGTTGTCACATCACCAGTAATAGGTCCAAGTTGTTTATCTCCAACTTTACCGTTATGAAGAGTTATTTCTAAAATTTTTGCTATATTAAAGAATGCTGCATCATGCCATCCTTCAGTTTTATGTGGACTTTGAGGTTCAACACAACCTATTATGCAGTAATTTCTGGCATCAGCAAGAGAAACTCCTCTATTACAAAGTGCAGGTATTATAACCTCATCATTATACATTGCAGGTACACCTAATCCTAAACGTGTAACCTCGCAAGCTCTATAAAGGAACTCATCTGGTGTATTTTGATGAACACGTATTGAGAATGATGGTGCTGGTAATTTTACATGAGCAACTGCTTCCATACACATGTAAGAAACATCATTTGTAACATCCATACCTTCTTCATTTTGTCCACCTACTATAAGGTTTTGGAAAACTGCATATCCAGCAAATGCTTGAGCTGAAACTTCATCACGAGTTTTATTTACATCATTTAATTTTACCCATATACAATCTACTAGTTCTTGAGCAAATTCTTTAGATATTTCTTTATCCATTTGTAAATAAGGATACATATATTGGTCAAAACGGCCTGGAGATATTGAGTGTCCATTAGCTTCTATTTGAAGTAATATTTGAACAAACCAGAATGATTGACAAGCTTCATAGAAGTTTGTTGCTCCATTTTCTGGAACTCTATCACAGTTTGCTGCTATTTTAAGTAATTCAGCTTTTCTTATTGGATCTGAACAACTTGCTGCCATCTCTCTAGCTTTATCAGCATAACGGTGAGCAAAATTTATTGCTGCCTTATATGTAATAATTACTGCTTCATAGAAATTTCTTTTCTTTATATATTCAGGATCAGTTGTATCCATTTTTTCTAAAGCTTGTTTAACTTCCTCTATTATTCCAGAGAATCCTATTCTTAAAACTTTTCCATAATCTACACAAACGTGGCCAACACCACCGTAGAAATAGTTACCAACAGTAAATACACCGTTAGCTATACAATCTTTTGTATCTTGAGACATGTATGAATCAGCTAATTCACTAGTTGTTTTACCTTTCCAGTATTCAAAAGCAGCTTCAAGTTCTATTGCTGTTTTCTCAGGTATTTGGAAAGGATCTGCTATTCTTGTTCCCATTGTTTCAAATTCTTTAGCAACCCACTCATATGAAAACTCTGGGCAAAGCTCTGTTGAACGTAAGTTTTTAGTTATTGCACCTACAACAAGCTCATCTTCATGAATTGTCACTGGTAAATTATTAAATATATGTTCAGCAGCTTTAGCACGTCTCATAATTGGAGATAATCCTTCTGTTTCCTTATATGATTCTGTTACTAATAAAGCTCTTTCTGACTCCACATATGGTACTGCATTAATAATAGCTTTCTTTAATCTTTTTATACGTTCTGTTGGTTCTGTAAAGCCTTTTCCTATCATAAATATCCTCCTCATAAATTGCATAAGTAAATTTTTTAAGTTTTTTATTTCTAATTGCATTCTATATCATTGATAGTAAAAACTATAAATATTTTTAAGACTTAAAATATATAATTTTGAAACTTGTAATTTTGTTCATTATTATTAATTTAAAATAAAATCTGTATTTATTTTATCTTTTTAGTAGTTTTAAAAATCCCTTTAATATTTCTACGTTTCCAGGCCATGCTGGAGAAGTTACTATATTTCTACATATAATAGCTTCATGTGAATCCTTTTTTATGAAGTTTCCACCTGCAGATTTAACTTCTGGTTCCACTGAATTATATGCAGTTATATCTAGTCCTTTAACAACATCAGCTGCAGTTAAAATCTGTATTCCATGGCAAATTGCAGCTATAGGCTTCTCTAAATCCATAAAGTAATGAACTATGTCCAATACTCTACTATCTAATCTCAAATACTCTGATGATCGTCCACCTGTTATAAACAATCCATCATACTCATGAAGCTTTATATTTTGAAAAGAAGCATTTAAAACAAAATTATGTCCTACTTTTTCTGTATAAGTCTGATATCCTTCAAAATCATGAATAGCTGTTTTTATAATATCTCCTTTATTTTTATCAGGGCATACTACATCAACCTCTAGTCCAACTACTTGTAATGCTTGATAAGGAACCATCAACTCATAATCTTCTGTAAAATCACCTGCTATCATTAAAATTTTCACAATATTCCTCCTTCAACTTAAAAGTCCTTTATACAAATATTAGTAAATTATAATAATGCAATATTATTTCCTTTCATTATAGTTTATTAATATTGCAAGCTCATGCGTTTATAAAATCTATTTAATGTAAAATTAAAACTATTGATAATGTCTATTTGTACATTGAAACAGTTGTAATTTTACATTATTAAAGTTTGTAATTTACTCATATATTTTAAAGTACTCCTTTGTTGCATTTAATTGTTAAAAAATACTAATTATGCTATAATTTAATTTAAATGTAGAAGAATTTACAAAATTTTACTTTTACAAATATCTACTAAGGATTGATAAAATGAATAAAAGTTTGTTAAGCAATCAAATTAATATGTTGTATGATAACTGTTTGTCAAATCCAGTTGATGAAAATATTTCACTTGATAAACTAGATATCATACACCTTTTTGGACGAGAAAAGCTCGAACAAATACAAACAATTCTTTCAAATACTACAGGTTTGGCTTTTGTTACTGTAGATTATAAAGGTGATGCAATTACAAATGAAACTAGTTTTTCAGAATTTTGTAAGAATATAAGAAATAGTCCACTTGGATTACAAAGATGTAAATCATCAGATGCCTTCGGTTCTATTCAGGCATCAGTTACACAAAAAGCTAATGTGTATTTTTGTCCATGTGGTTTAACAGAGGTAGCTATACCAATTATTATTCAAGGTCACTATTTAGGAGGGTTTATAGGTGGTCAAATTCGTTGCAATGATGCTCCTAGTGAAATTTGTAATCTTAAATCAGTAATGCCTAATAAGGAGCTTGATAGTCTTTCTGATAACTTTAAATATTTATTTAATGATATTCCAATATTTCCTTACAATAAGTTAAAAAGTATTGCAGAGCTTGTTCAACTTGTAGTAAACCAACTTGGTGAAAATCTACTTTCAAAACATATAAATCCCCAAATTGCAACTTCTAAACTTATGGAAATTAATGAGCTAAATAATTATTTAAAAAAAGATTTAGATAAGGTAACATATGAACTAGATGAATTAAAATCATCAACAAATTTATATGCACTTTTAGATATAATAACCTTAATTACTAATCTTTCAATAATAGAAAAAGCCACTAATACTGAATCTGCACTTTCTTTATTGTCAGAATATATTAAGTATACACATCAAGTTAAGGAGCCTTTTACTAATCTAAAAGATGAATTAAAAAATATTGAAAATTATTTGTTGCTACAAAAATTAAAATATAAAGAAAGGCTTTTATACTCTATAGATGTCGATAGTAATGTAAAATTTAAAAAAATACCATCAAAAATATTATTTCCTTTTATTGAGAATGCCTTATATAATGGTATTTTATTAAATAAAAACTGCGGTTCTATAAGCATAGTAGGTAAATTTGAAAATAATGAAACTATAATTACTATATGTGATAATGGCCCAGGACTTACAGACGAAGAACTTTTTATACATTTTGAAGATTATGAAGATAGACATGAAGGTTATTACATAAAATTAGGTATAGATAGCTCAATTAAGAAATTAAAAAATATGTATGGTGATAAATTTGAGTTTGAAGTAAACACATATAAACTCAAAGGCAGGGAATATAAATTAATATGGAAATAAACATAAAAGGGGCTGATTAATCTTGTATAAAGTGCTCATAGCCAATAATGATATCCTTATGTGTGAAGCTTTAAGCATTAAAATTTCAAAAAATCATAATTTTGAAGTTGCTAATGTTGTAAATACTTACGAAGATACTTTAGAAGAATGTAGGAAAAATTCTATCGATATTCTTTTTTTGGACTCTCATATTTCTGGAATTAATTGTATAGAGGCAAGCCAATTCATTACTCAATTATTTCCCAATATATCTATATATGTAATTTCATCTTTTAATACAAAAAATTTACTAAAAGATAAAGGAAATAATTCTATACAAGATATTCTTGAAAAGCCATTAAACGATGTTGTCCTATATAATATATTAAATTCATTTAGTGATAAAAAACAAGTTTTATCTTATTTTAATCCTTTTGAAGAATTGATTAAATCTTTAGAAGATAAAAATTACTCTAATTTTTACATAAACACTAATCAAATTTCTGATAAAATATATAAGTACAGCAAAAAAAATATATCTAAGTTAAATAATTTATTTAAGACTAATGTGCAAAATATTTTATTAGATCAAGGCTTTGATATAAATATATTTAATCATATTGAGACTCAGTTTCCTTTAACTTCAAATATCTTACAAAATTCTAAATCTATTGAAATTTGGATTTTTAAAGTATTTGATTTTATATTTAAACAAAATAGCATAAAACGTTATCCTATTTTAAAAAACGTTTTTACTTATATAGATGAACATATTCATGAAGAAATTAATTTAAGTTCCATAGTAAAATATTGTAATATAAGTCAAGGTTATCTCAGCAGAATATTTAGAGAACAGTTTGGTATTAGTGTCACAGAATATTTACATATGAAAAAAATTCATTTAGCAAAAACATATTTTTATTTTAATAAAGATAGTATTGTAAATGTAGCATTTAAACTTGGTTATAATGAAAGCAGTTATTTTAGCAAAGTATTTAAAAAATATGAAAATATGACTGTCAAAGAATATAAAAATTTATGCATGGATAATACTTCAACCTAGGAATTTTCTACAGGTTTGAAGTCAATATAATGTCCTTGTAAGTAAAAAATAAAAATCTCAACCAATTTTAAATTCGTTGAGATTTTTTATTTTATATTAAATTTTCTGATTGAGGGAAAATTACAGTTACTTTTGTGCCTTTATTTTCTTCAGATTCAATATTTAATCCCAATCCCATCTTGTCACATAGTTTTTTGCATAAGTATAAACCTATACCTGTACTTTTACCAAACTTTCTACCATTTTCTCCAGTAAAGCCTTTTTCAAATACGCGGTTTAAATCTCTCTCAATTATTCCCACACCATTGTCTTCTATTGTTAAAACTACTGAGTTTGCAAATTTCTTGGATTCAATCTTTATTTTATCGCCTTCACCTTTTGAATATTTAATAGCATTTCCCACTATTTGATTTAATATAAACTCAATCCATTTTGAATCACTATAAATAATTTCATCAAGCTCTCCCAATTGCAGGCTTATTCTTTTTCCAATAAAATCTCTTTGATTTTTCTTAACTACAGATTTAACAACTTTAGATAATTCTATCTTCTTTATAATATAGTCTTTACCTACTTCATCACTTCTTGAATAATACAGAACTTGCTCCACAAAGTTTTCTATCCTGTCAATTTGTGTGTCTATTTTTCTTGTTATTTCATTAGTATTGTTTTCTATTAATAATTTTGTTGATGCTATGGGAGTTTTAATTTCATGAACCCACATTTCAATATATTCTCTGTATTCTTCTTGCATATTTTTATAATATTTTACATTCTCGTTCATATCTCTGCTTAAAACCTTAAAAATATAATTTATTTCTTCTCCTTCAATAAAGTTAGGCTCATTTAATACTTCAGGTAACAAATATTTTTTGTCTAGATTTTCCAATATATTTTTCACAGTATTAAAATATTTTCTAAACTTTATATATTCTATTAACATATAGGTAAGCAGTGGCAAAAACCATACACAAAATAGAAGAAAAATTATAACTAAAGCCACATTTGCAGAGTACATAAGAAATGAAATAATTATAAAAATCATTAAATTTATAGCTAAAAAAAGTCCCTTATCTTTTATATAGTCAATTATTTTCATGGCATAATATACCCCAGTCCTCTTCTTGTTTCTATTACATTTTCTATTCCTATTTCTTCTAACTTTTTACGAAGTCTCGTTATATTTACAGTTAAGGTGCTATCATCTACAAAATATTCAGTACTCCATAAGTATTCCATAAGTAATTCTCTGGATACTATTTCACCTTTGTGATTTATTAAATAAGAAAGTATTTTTACTTCATTTTTAGTTAGTTCAATTTCTTTTTCATTGTATATAATAGTTGCATTGGATAAATTCAGTTGAAAATCTTTATAAGTTAAAATACTGCTAGTAGCTGCGTTTGATCCACTTCTTTTTAGTAATGCTGCGATTCTTGCTAATAATATTTGTGTATTATATGGCTTAGTGACAAAATCATCAGCTCCCAAATTCATGCTCATCAATTCATCCATATCACTATCCCTACTTGTTACAATTATGATAGGAATATCTGACTTCTTTCTTACTTCTCTGCATATGTAATATCCATCAAAAATTGGAAGATTTATATCTAATAAAACTAAGTTGGCATTTTCATTTAAAATAAATTGCACCACATTGTCAAAAAATGTTGGAGCTACAATTTCATATCCATATTTACTTAAAAAGTTTTCCAACTCTTCTCTAATTATTTCATCATCTTCAATAATTATTATTTTCTCCATGTATTCTATCACTCCTATTCTTCAAATTTTATTTTCAATAAATCTATATTTACTTTATTATTGTTATTATTATACCAAAAAAATCTATTTAAAATAGATTTTACTATTTTAAATAGATTTTGAGTAATTAATTAGATTTAAAGTCTAGTGAATCATATGGTTAGTTTTATGATTAAACCTAGCTTATATTAATTTTATATATTATATATTATTTTTCACTATATTTTTATATCCACCATAAGTTATATAGAAATAAATCACGTATATAACAAGAAATATCCCCGCTGTTATAAGAGATGAACTTCCTATATCTGGCTGGTTGTAAATTGATATAAAGTCATTTGCAACTTCTATACCAACTACTGAATGAACTACAGCTAATGCCACTGGTATACTGAAGTAAATCAAAGTTTGTAAAAATATTGTTTTGTTTATACTGTTTGTGCTTGCCCCCAATCTTTTTAGTGATTTATATCTATCTATACTATCACTGGCTTCACTTAGTTGTTGAAGGGCAAGTATTGCCATACTACTTATTAAAAATACTATTCCTATATAAATCCCAACGAATAGTATCATTGTTGTAATGCCCTTATTTTCTTCATATATTCCATTTCTATCAGTTCCCATCACAAATCCTAATTTATCGTAATCTGTATCATCAGTTTTGTATGAATATATTGCATCACTAAAATCAGCAGCTCGTTTATCCTTATCATTACCTACAAAATTAACATTTACATTGCTTGAAGATATTTCCATATTGTCGCATACTTCATCATTTACCACTATTGTAAATATATTATTTTGCATATAGTCTGTTTTTAAATTTTCTTCTATTACTTCTTTATTTTTTATATGGTATATTTTATCATCAAACTTAATAGTATTATTATTTTTCATATACTTTTCTACTGATGGTAATATTTTAGAAAAGTTAGATGTTATTAATACTTCATTTTTATTTAAATCTATTGGATTTTCATTACTAATATCTCTAATCTTGTTGTAATCAGATATTTTTATATAAGATATATCATAATCTAATTTTTTAACATCATTATTTAAAGGCATTATATCTGAGATTTTTTTCCCATCTCTGTATTCATTATAATAAGCAACTTTATCATTTTTATCAAATTTAATACCTATATAGTCAAGGGATTTTTTTATATCTTGTGCCTTATCTTCCGGACTTACATACATATATGCACTGGCATCAAAAGGTGTTGCTTTTTCTAATCCTGATTCCAAAGCATTTTTAAAACTAAATCCTGTTGATAATATACCAATTGTTAAAAATAACATTAAACAAATCACTGACATAGATATAAAGTTTGTATTAACTTTGCTGTTTATTTGTTTAACTACAAATATATTTAATCCTTTGAAATAAACTTTTTTATTCTTTTTCACAACATATAAAATAAATCCTGCTAAAGAGAAGAAAAATAAAACTGTTCCAAGTATTCCAAGTCCTATAGATATAATGAATTTAGGCTCATTTATTCCCATTATTCCCACTTCTAAAACAAATTTATATGCTATTACCAAAGAAATCACACATAGTATAAATGTAACTAAGTATACTATAGGATTTTTGAATTTTATTTCTTCTGTTTTTCTTGCAACCGTTAATAAATCTATTATTTTATATTTTGAAATAACAAAAGAGTTAAATATCATAACAAGTATAAACATTACCCCAAAGTATAAAATAGTCTTTCCTATAGCTTGCATAGATATTGTAAAAACATAGCCAGACATTTTAAAATCGAATAGCTTTGCTACAAGTACTGATAGTCCTTGTGATGCTAAAAAACCTATAATCAATCCACCTAACAGTGAGAACACACCTACAATTAATGTTTCTAATATTAATATTTTAGAGATTTTATTTTTTGACATACCAAGAGTCATATAAATTCCCATTTCTTTATTTCTCTTTTTGATTAAAAAGTTATTTGCATAAAGAATAAGACTTCCTAATATAAATGCCACAAAAACAGACACATAAGATATTGTAGTAGATAAAATTTCCACATATTCTTTTCCTGAAGCATTCATTTCCATCATTGCTTTTTGTGATTCAATAGAGTTAAAACTATAGAATATACAAACAGCTAACGTTAAAGTTAAAAAGTATATGGTATAGTCTTTAAAACTTTTCTTAACATTTTTAAATGCTATTTTAGAATACATTGTTGTCATCCCCCCCTATTAGAGTTATAACTTCCATTATTCTATTGAAGAACTCTTTTCTTGAATCTTGACCTCTTACTAATTCTGTGAATATCTTACCGTCCTTGATAAATAGAATTCTGTGAGCATAACTTGCTGTAAAAGCATCATGAGTAACCATTAGTATAGTCGCATTTAAGTCTTGATTTAGACTTTCAAATCTTTCAAGTAATAGTCTTGCTGATTTTGAATCAAGTGCTCCCGTTGGCTCATCAGCAAGTATTAATGATGGATCTGTAACTATAGCTCTAGCTGATGCTACTCTTTGCTTTTGTCCTCCTGACATTTGGTATGGGTATTTATTTAATATCTTTTCTATTTCTAAATAGGCAGCTACTTCTTTTATTTTTCCATCTATGGCAGAAGTTTTTTCACCTTTTATTGTTAAAGCAAGTGCTATATTTTCATAAGCAGTTAATGTATCTAATAAATTAAAATCTTGGA
>NZ_JAGHFM010000215.1 GCF_017888745.1 Terrisporobacter sp.
TTTGATATAATATGATAGTTAACTATAAAAAATAGAAGGAGATAAACTATGACTATAAAGATGATACATCATATTTGTATACAAACTGAAAATTATAAGGAATCATTAGATTTTTATACAAGAATACTAGGATTTGAGATAGTAAAAGAAAGTAAAAATTTTCATAATAGAGAGTACAATACTTGGTTAAAGTTAGAGAACTTTATGATAGAGTTACAAACTCCAAAAAATGGAGATGAATTTAGCCAATGGAGTTCTTTGAATGCTGGTCCTGTTCATATGGGATTTTTAGTTGATAATGTTGAAAATGAATATGAGAGGATTAAAAAACTTGGATATGATAATTTTAAAACTAAAAATGGAGAAATAATTTATAAGGTTGAGGGTGAGAGTTTATTTAAGATAAAAGCTCCAGAAGGAACAGAAATAGAGATAAGAGATACAGATATAAAATAGTTAAAAGGGAGTATTGAGTTACTCCCTTTTCGTGTAAGTAAAGTTATTAATTAATTTTATTATCTATGTTTAAATGTAGCACAATTTGTTTCAGTATAAATTTTTGGTTCATCTCCATGAGAATCTACTTGAATTCCATCTGCAGTACATGCTTTATTATGGTTATAAACACAAGTTTCAACTGAACATACTAGGGCATCACATGGACCTGAATCATTAGTATTATTAGTTAAATTTGAATAATGTTTATAATCAAGAAAGCTATCGCAGCAAGTATTACATTCTTTTGTTGCTGCACCACCAGAAATATTAACTATATTTGCATAACAAATAGCAGATTTGTTATGTGAGCAGTTTGTTACACTACAATTAATTTTTGCCATTTTTATAACCTCCTATTTAGAAAAATATCTGTCTAGTAAACCTTTGAATGCTCTACCATGTCTAGCTTCGTCTTTACACATTTCATGAACTGTATCATGTATAGCATCTAGATTATTTTTTTTAGCAAGAGCAGCTAATTCTTTTTTTCCAGCGCAAGCACCATACTCAGCTTCAACTCTAGCAGATAAATTTTGTTTAGTACTAGTATATACAACTTCTCCTAGTAATTCAGCAAATCTAGAAGCATGATCAGCTTCTTCATAAGCTATTCTATGGTATGCTTCAGCAACTTCAGGATACCCTTCTCTATCAGCCTGTCTACCCATAGCTATGTACATTCCAACTTCTGTGCACTCACCTATAAAGTTTGCTCTTAAGCCTTCTATAATTTCTTCATCAACGTCTTTAGCGATACCTATTCTATGTTCATCAGCCCATTGCATTTCACCCTTCATTTCTTCAAACTTATCTGGACCAACTTTACATATTGGACATACTTCTGGAGGAGCATCTCCTTCATGAATATATCCACATACAGTACAAACGAATTTTTTCATTAACTTCACTCCTTTGTATATTTATGTAGCAATTTTAGTATCTTCAGAAATTAAAAATAATATGCACTTATATTCATAACCAAATTATTTTTAATTTTATAAAGGATTTATAGTTAATCAAAAAGAAAATAATATTAATAGTATATAATTTTGTAGTTGAAAATATGGAAGTTGAGATTTATGTTTCTAATATATATACCAGAAAAGATAATGTATATAAGTATATAATTATTGAACATAATTACTTAATGTGCATGGAGAAAATTAAAAAAAGAAATAGCAAGATTAAAAAATAAGGTTTAAAAATATCGCCAGTATTTGTTAAAGTTCTAAACTTAGATGGGAATCCGTATGAACAACTATTATTACTAGGTAATAAAGTTTAAAATAGGGGATGGTATTATGAAAAAAAAGTTTATTGAAGAAGTAATGGACTGGACTAAAACTATAGGAATATCTTTAACTATTGCAATAGGTGTTAGCACAATTATAAAACCTACAATAGTAAGTGGACAGTCTATGTATCCAACCTTAAAAGATCAAGACTACCTTATAATAAACAAATTAGCTTATAGTAATAGAGCCCCAAGTAGGGGAGAAATTATAGTTTTTAGAACAAATTTAATTGATGAAGAAACTATGTCTAAAAAACATTTAGTAAAAAGAGTTATTGCACTACCAGGAGAGCATATTGTAATTAAAAATAATAAAGTATATATAAATGGACAACTTCTAGAAGAAAATTATTTACAAGATATTCATACATATGGTGATATAGACATGGTAGTTCCAAAAAATCATGTATTTACTATGGGGGATAATAGAGAAAATAGTGATGATAGTAGAAATTCTTGTATAGGAGCAATATCTTTAGATGATATAGTAGGTGAAGTGACTTTAAGAGCTTTTCCTTTGAGTAATATGGGTATAGTAAAATAAATAAAATAAAAAATACTTCTTTCATACTTTATTTTATAAAGCTAAGTAAAGAAGTATTTTAATTTATAAAATATTTTAAATTAAAAAATTATATATCTAGATACCTTCTTTTATTTTTATACTATATTCATTTATAACCTCATTTAGGTTTTTCAAATAATTAGAAAAGGTTAACTTAGCTTTTTCTATGTTTAATGTTCAAAGTATACTAAATGGGAGTACATGTAGATAAAGGAATTTCATTATGTTGTAAAATAACTTCCATTTTATCTAATACTTTATAGATTTTGATTCTAAAGTTTTTTGTTTATAATAGGTCCTTAATTTTATTACAGAAAGCTTCTCCCATATAATGAAAAATACACATTTGAAATTTGAATATAAGAATTATTTTAATATTTATTTCTAAAATACAATCTATTGTAATATGTCTTAGTGTAAGATCTAAAGTAATATTGATAGATGAGTCTTATTTAGCTTTAAATTTGTTTTTTAAATCTAATCATGATAAAGAAGATTTAAGATGTTAAATGTACTATAATATAGCTATAATTATATACTATAAATATTTAAAATACCTATGGATCATTTTATTATGAGGGGGATGTATGATTGAAGGGAAAAAGAAATAGAAGTTCAGATAGCAATGATTTTATTTTATTTTTGTATATTTTATTTACAGTTATAGTTTTAATTGTATGGCTATATCAAATTTTTGTATCAGAGCAATATGCTATAGGTATGCTTTTGTTATTTTGGCAAGTTGTTTTCACAATAGCATATTTTATTTTTGTAAAGAATTAGAGAAAATAAATAGTATTAAAGTTTTTGTTGGATATCATTATAAAAATCCAGGGATAATTATGATAGAAGAAAGAATTAAATTTAAAAGTATTGGGAAAATAGATAATGATAAATTATTCTGTATACAATTATCATTGACTTTAATGTGGGAATATAATAAAATGATTTTGTAAAAAGAGCCATTTTAAGTGGCGTATTATATTTTTATAATCGCAGTGCAACTTAAAGTAAAATGGTTTGATTAATTTAATATGTATAAAAATAGGAGCCAAATAAGTGCATAAGCGCGTTTATTTGGCTTTTTTAGTTAAAAAATAAGTATAAGGAGGAATTTTGATAATGGAAAGTTTAAATTTATTAAAAGATAATGAAAGAAAAGTGTTTCTTCATTACTTAGTACCCTCTATATGTTCAACATTAGTAAACTCTCTATATATATTGGTGGATACTTTGATAATAGGTCAAGGTATTGGAGCTGAGGGCATATCTGCATTAAATATTTTCCTTCCATTTTTTGCAGTGTATAATGCTATAGGATTAATGTTTGGGATTGGTGGAGGAATACTTATATCCACAGAAGAAGGTATTGGAAATAAGGAAAAATCAGATAAATACTTTGTAGCAAGTTTAATATCTGTAGTTGTAGTTGGTATTATATTTACGTTATTATCAAATATATTTTTAGAAGAAATTTGTATGTTTTTAGGGGCAAATGATTATACAATTGATTTAGTAGTTAAGTATGGAAGATGTATATCTTTATTCATACCATCATTTATAGCTACTAACTTCTTATCACCTATTGTAAGAAATAAAAA
>NZ_JAGHFM010000216.1 GCF_017888745.1 Terrisporobacter sp.
ACATAGTATTCCTTGGAATCAGATACTTATATTATTTGCAATTTTTATAATTATGGGACTTGTTGCCGTGTATTTATCTAAAGACAAGATAGAAGGCACATCAATAACTGATGGAATTTATCAAAATGATTAACAATTTGAAAATATAATATAAATCGTTGAGATAAGCTTAATATGAACATATATTAACAGATAATTTATGTATAAGGAGATTATTATGAAAAAGTTAACAGCATTAAGTTTAAATAAAACATATGGAAAAAATAATAATGAGGTCAGAGCTATTGATGAAGTAACTTTAGAAATACAGCCTCATAAATTTACAGCAATAGTAGGGGCAAGTGGTAGTGGTAAAAGTACATTACTTCATTGTCTAGCAGGCCTTGATAAACCTACTTCTGGAAAGGTAATGATGGGTGATTTAGATTTATACACTTTAAATGATGACAAGTTATCTAAGATAAGAAGAGAAGAGTTTGGATTTATATTTCAAAGTTTTAATTTAATACCTGTTATAAATATTTATGATAATATAGTTCTTCCAATTTTACTTAGTAGTGGAAAAATAGATAAAAAGTACATTGATGACTTAATAAATAAATTGGGATTAGAAAAACAGATAAACAAATTTCCAAATGAATTATCAGGAGGTCAACAACAAAGGGTTGCTATAGCTAGGGCACTTGCTAATAAGCCTAAGATAATATTTGCAGATGAGCCTACAGGTAATCTTGATTCGAAAACTACAGAGGAGGTAATGGAGATTTTAAAAATGTGTGTTAAAGAATTTAATCAAACTTTGGTTATGATAACACATAATGATGAGATTGCTAAAATGGCAGATGAAGTAATAACTATAAAAGATGGTAAGTTATTAGAAGAAGATAAAATGAGAGCATAAGAATACATGTGTTAATAATAGATGGGTCTATTTGAAATTATAATATGACATATAATATAAATAGATATTTAAATTAACATAAATAAAAGTGCATAATAGTGGGTGTAATTTTTTAGAATCATCTCATCCGTATAAATCTTCGAAAAAAGAGGAGAAAATAGCTACTAAGCTATAAAACTTAGTAGCTATTTTTGTATATAACAATTTAATTAAAACCTATATCCATATAAAAATATATCTAGTTTAGCATTGACAGAATCAAACGACACTTGTTTTTCGTTTAATTTATTGAAATTTTGGCTATCGTAAAATCCATAGTTACATCTACTATCTGTAAATAAGTATAAAGAGTTTACATTCATACTTTTCATATAATCAGATAAATACTTAACTAAAGTTTTCCCAACACCAAGACCTCTAGACTCTTTAGATACGACAAATAGCTGAATACAACCTTGGAATTGGTCTTCTTTGCCTTTTATAATTTCTTTATACGTAGTTTGAATTTTTAAAAACTCTTCAAGTAAAGTATGATTTTCTTTATTACTAATTATTGACTCAATAGAATTCATATCAATATCTAAAGGATTACTAGAACTGATTATACGGTTTTTATCATTTTTAGCATTGCCTAAAATAAAACCAATTACTTTGCCATTTTTTTGAGCTACTTTACTAAAAGAGCTATTTAAAATACATTCTTGAAGATATCCACTTAAGACAATATCTAGCAACTCCTTGTCTTTAATAAAATCAGAAAATCCAAATGCTTCTCCAATTAATTCTTTGATAATTTTGTAATCTGATGTAACTAAATCTCTGTATATTACTTTGTTCATATTAATAAAATATCCTTTCATTTATATTTATTATTTATACAATAAATGTTGTATAATGATAATAATATCTCCCCTAAAGGGAGAGTCAACAAAAAATAAAAGATTAGAGGAAATAATAAAATGAAAAAACTATTTTCTATTGGAGAAGTTTCTAAAATTAAAGAAATTACAATAAAAGCTTTAAGATATTATCATAAAATGGGAATTCTTATTCCAAAGTACATCGATGAATCTTCTGGGTATAGATACTATTCTATAGAACAATTTGTATATATAGATATTATAAAGGGCTGTAGATCATTAGGAACGAGTATAAAAGAGCTTCAAGAAATTTTTCAACAGTGTGATACAGATAAATTACTGGAATTTTTAGAGGCAAAAAGATATGAAGCAAAAGAAAATATAAATAAGATGAACAAAGTAATCGAAAATATAGATACACTAAGGGAAACTGTAACATCATCTAAAGAAATACTAAATGAAAATGGAATATCAATTAAATTTTTTGAAACACGTTATATAGTAGTTCTGCCATGCAATGAAGCAGGTAGTTTGAAGGAATTAATTTATTATTCTGATTTAGATAAATTGATATTAGAGAAGAATATCAAAATATCTGTACAAAGAGGAGTTATATATAATGTAAATAAGAATAGAAGTCTAGAAGCTAGATATGTATTTAATGGAGTCGAAGAATATAAAGATATAAAAAATGATAAAAATATAAAAGTCTTGCCTAAAGGTAGATACTTAACGATAGTTTATAATACAGAGAATAAGAAGGAATGCATAAAAAAAGTATTTGACTATATAGAAGAAAATAATATAAGTATTGATAGTATTATAGAGTTTGATTTATTTAATGATATTTTCGATACTAAAACTTATAGTAGCTAGATTCAGATTTTTTTAGGTAATCATAAAATAAAGTAAGAACAAAATTATTAATAAAAATATAACGGTAATCAGAAATGCAACTAGAGGTTTACACAATGCAACCGTACAATTATTGATATAAAATGAATATATATACAATAAAAAAGAGGTGATTGCATTAAATTTATACCATAGGATAAAGAAATTAAGAAAATAATTTATCACAAGAACAACTTGCTGAGAAGATAAATGTATCTAGTAAGCTATATCAAAATATCAGTCTAATTAATTTAAGGAGAGATGAGAAAACTAAAATCCTGTGTAAAGGAATAGACATGAGATAATCATGTCTATTCCTTAATTTTATGTTATTTAATAAAATAAACTGTATCCAATTTCTAATTGTTATCATAATTTTTAAGAGATTTATTAACTATTACAGCGAACCAACATAAGGATATACCTAAAATCACATGACCAAGCCCTGCAATATGGCTAAGTCCATCAAAATCACTATTATTAACTTGTAATACACCTCTAAATACTAATGTGGAAATAAAATAAATAAAACCTACATTATATATAATAAGCCATGATTTAAAACCTTTTATACTTGATATATTAAAGTTTTTTTCTAGTAATAATACAATCATAAAGAACATAAATCCAAGCATTAAAACATGAGTATGTGTAACACCTAGGGTAGTTATTCCTGTGAAGTTATTTATTTTTGTGTATTCTCTATAAAACACTCCTAACGCTAATCCTAGTATTAGATAAAATGTTGATATTTTAAAATATTTTTGCATGTTATACCTCCCAATATTGAATAATAATATTTATACCTAAAAAATTTTAATTTAAACTAATTGTATTTTTATTCAAGGGTGTCCCAAAAATGTCACGCCCTTATTGAATTTGTAAAAAGAAATGTAAGAAATGATTAAGTAGATACAACAATTAGATAATAAATTAAAAATGTAATTATCATGTTGAATATATACATATTCTCAACTACAATAAATGAGGGTAATAATAATAAAGGGGGAGAGTGTGTAATGAAAAAAATAAAAATAATATTGCTAATAACATTATGTATATCTCTATTAACAGGATGTGCAAAACAAGCAGAAACAAAGGTAGAAGACACTACAAATAAAGTAAAAGAAGAATATTTATTTGAAAATGATGCAAAAAATATCAACCAAGGTGGCAAGATTGCAAGATACAAAGACACTTACTATTATTCAGAAATAAAAGATGGGGGTAAATTATATTCAAAACCGGTAAGTGGTGAAGGTGAACCTAAAAAAATAAATGATGATGTGCCATTAAGCATAAATATATATAATGATAAACTTTACTACATAAACTATGCCCAAAAGGGCAAATCTCCAGTAATAGTTTTAGATATTCAAGATACCAGTAAAAGAGAAGTATTACAAGATAGAAATGCAATGGATATGTTAATAAAAGATGACAAGATAATAATTGCATATAGAGGAGAAGAAGGAAGAGGTCATGTAGAAGGATACTATTATATTGATGTTGAAGTATCTGATTTAAAATCAGGGGAAGTAATAGATACTTATAGCCCAGGGTATGGTACTGTTACATTAATAGATGAAAGTAAGTATATTTCATTCTCTACAATGGTAGGAAATCGATTGATGGATGAAAAAGAAGACAAACTATTATATCCATCAGAAGATGAACGTGATTTTATGATAAATTATATAGGTGAAAATGAAAAAGGTATACTTATAAATGCAGAGTATACGGCAGATCAAGAAACACCAGGTATTTACTTAGTTTATAGTAATGGAGAACATGAATCTGTATTAACACAAGATGAAGGTATTGTAAATGGTGTAAGTACAGATGAAGACTTATTTTATTTTACAGACGTATCAATGAATGTATTAAATTATAAAAACAATAAGAGTATGAAAATAATGGATTATAGCTTAGAGATATCTGATGGATTATATAAATTTGAAAACACTCTTATAATTTTAAAAGAAAATGGTGACTGGAAAGAGTTTGACTTAGATGAATTAAAAGAAAAGGCAAGCTCGAATCAAGCACAAGAAGATGAAGAAAAAAATAAAGAAGAAGTTAAAGAAGAAGCTGTTGGTAGCACTAATAAACTTCAAGATATGTCAGATGAAAAAATAATATATACTTTACAAGATTATATAGGAAATATTTATAATAAATATTATAGCGAGAGAGATTATTCAGATACTATAGAAGAAGGACAATACTCAGCTATTAACTCTACTTATGGAACTAAGGAAAAATTAATAAGCAGTATGAGCTCTTATTTTACAGATGAAATGTTAAATGAATTGAGAAATGCAGATGATATGAAGTCAGTTGATGGAAAAGAATATCTTGCAACAGTAGAAAATCCATATATTAATCTATGTAATGTAGAAACAATAAAGTCTAAAAATTACAAAGACGGAGTTTTAACAGTAGAATACATTTCAGATTGGGCTGATACTGACTTTGATTGTATGGTTCAATTTGTTGAAGTAAATGGAATAATAAAAATAAATAAGATAGATTATTAGATGTAATAAATAAAAGGATAAAAGTCTAGGAGTAGTGGTGATTGCTAGAGTTTTAAAAATAAAAACTTTGAGCTAAGGTTTGTAGAAAATAAATATTTAATTGTTATAAAGAATTATGAATTTATAGTGTGTTATTAAATACATACATATAAATTTATAATTCTTTTTTACATATAAGGAATTTATGTTGAGTTTGTAATTGTGGAAAATTCCTAGGTTAAAGTATTATCCATGTGTTTGAGCAGTTGTAAATAAAGTGAATTTTGAGCAATGGGCAAAGCCATTGGTGACATGAAGTGGAGCGTCAACGCAGTGGCTTAAGCGAAGTGAATTCTACTAAGAGTAGATTGATTAGTTGGCTAAAATAATATAAATTAATATGTACAATGATAAATATTATCTTACGATAAATTAACAAGACAAATAAACTTTTCTACTAAAATATAGATTTTAAGAAAGAATGTATAATA
>NZ_JAGHFM010000217.1 GCF_017888745.1 Terrisporobacter sp.
TAACGGTTATTGTAATTCTAGATTAGAATTTATTAAGAGATTAGAGGAAGAACAAATAAAAAGAGATAAAGAGTTTATGAGTTACTATAGAGGATAATATGAAAAAAGATAAATATTATAAAATGACGGAAGAGATATTAAAAGACTATAATAATACATTACATTTAATAGAGCTTATTAATTTGGAATTGGAAGAAAAAGCTGATACAGATCATGTAGATAAATTAAAACATATTAAAAATAAACATGAAATAATTATTAAGAAATTAGACATAGCTATTAATTGTATGAGTGATGAAGAATACTGTCTATTTGACAGTTTGTATATAAATAAAGAAAAACCTATTAGTATAATGTGTAAATTAAATGTATCTAAAAGTACATATTATGAGTTAAAAAAGAAGCTAATATTTAAAATTAGTGAAATAATATATCCTAAGTGTATAAGGGATATGCATGAGAGCCATTTATTTTAGTTTAGAAGCTATTTTAAATGGCTTTTTTAATTTATAATATAATAAATGTCGCAATTGTTATATATTACCAAGTGAAAGGAGGAGGAGATATTATGAGCAAAAATACTAAATTATTATACTGCATTTTAGGGAGTGTAATTTTAGCTTTAACAAGTATTCCTACATTTTATGATGCAGTTCACTATATTCCAGTAGTTGGATTTTATTTAAGTCAATTGATTTGTTTTATTTCAGGTATAGGAGTAATACTAACAACATATTTTGCTATACTATTGATAAAAGAAAATTGGAGTTTTAAGTAGATAAAATTAATATATTATGGCTTAGTAGTAAAGCTTATGGTTGTTATAAATTGTATACAATAGGGGAGATTTTATAATGTTAAGCATATCATGGAGCAATTTAGTAATATCTATATTTATTATATATATATTTGCCTATTTAGGTATAAAATTTATAAGATTTATGTTAAAACGATAGTTTATAATTTAATATATTGTGAAGCAGAGGGTAGGGGTTGTGCTCCTACTTTTTTATGTTTTATTATGAACGTTTTTTGATTTTTCCAAAACGAATGAATGGAGTACTCCAAATAAATTTAAACATGCTAAATATTGAAATGAGGATATTTTATTAGTATTTAGGGGTGCAACATTTTTGAACGTTTCCAAAACGACAAATAAATAGAGTACTCCAATGATTTAAGATGATAAATATTGAAATATCAACGATTGTAATTATTGTATTATTTGGAACGGTTACTTTTAGGTTGCACCCTTTTGGAGTACTTCCAAAACAAACAAATAGTTGCAATAATACCATAAGATTATCCTAATTTATTTTTAGGTATACCCTTTTAACTAATATATAATTAATATTGTTATAGCGAAAAGTTGAATAGAGTACTCCAAAAAGAATGCTAAGAATTGCTAAGGATTGCGATAAGCATAATATGCGTATCCATAAATAAATGTTCATGTAATATCGGAAAATGTCGTATTTCAAATGAGCCCTCCAAATAGAAGCTGGGCCAAATTTTAAGCTGGGTACAGATAAAGATTCAACCTTATACATATTATTAAAAAAAAGATTAACAACTCAAGGAGGTAACAAAATGTTCCTCCCTTTTATGATGCCTTGAATTAGGGTATCGGCGATTTGGAGACTCCCTAATTAACTCAATCCAATTTTGGATTAACATCTATACCAATGATATAGCTTCTTATTACTAAATTAGATTGAGTATCTTAAAAAAGGGATAATATTAGGACTAGGTACTAATAATAAATGGTCCATAGTTACTACAAGATTATAGAATTTATTCTACACATTTTACACACCCTAAAAAAGAGTATTCGGAGTTTTCGGAGTTCTTAAAAAGAAGTACTCTGACTTTTCTGACTCCCTAAAAGGTAAATTATCGGCCTTTTCGGCTACCCTAAAAAAGATACTCGGTTATTATTCGGCACTTTCGGCAGTCTTAAAAAAGAAACTATTTCCACAGATAGAGATAAAGGAAGTCAGATTTAAAATCCGAAAACCCTAAATAACCCTAATAGTTATATTTTAGGAGTCAATGATATTGCTGAGTAATGCTAAGGTTAAAAACTTAATATTTATACAAAGTGTAAAGTTTTTAACAACTATAATAAATCTTAACAATTATTTTTAAACCTTTTATAGTCATTAAAAAGAGATTTGGGAATTATCTAGTAATAATAATTTTAAAATTATTCAAAATATTAACATGCTTTCTTTATTGTATATATAATGTGTAAAAAATAATATGCATATATATTTGTTTGGAAAATAAAATGATAGTTTTAAATTAAATGTATAATATTATTAAAAATGTTTGATAATAAGAAAGAATACCTTTAAATTAGATAATATATTATTAAAAAATATGTATTTTATAAATAAATGTCTAAAAATTTTAATATACTTTTTAAAAATGCTGTTTTATAATAAGTATTAATAATTTATTATAAGGGAGTGAGATTATGGATTATAAATTATTATCACACTTATATTACAAAAGTAAAACTTTATATGAAGAAACTTATATAAGTAGATATGAAAGTGAATCAACTTATAGATTTAATTTTAAAATAAAAGGTAACAATGCTTTTGTTGTTATTAATAATGATCTAGTTCAAAAACTAGATAAAATATTAGAATTAGATAAAGAATTATTAATTATTATGAATTCTGTTCCACCTATTGCATTAAAACAATATCAAAGAACTTGTCTAGTAGATGAAATAAGAATGACAAATGAAATAGAGGGAGTAAATAGTACAAGAAAAGAAATTAATGATATATTAAATGATAAGAATAATAAAGATATTCACAAAAGACTTTATGGTATAGTAAAGAAGTATGAAATGTTACTTAATGATGAGGATATAGATCTTTTAAATTGCAAATCAATACGAAAATTATATGATGATTTAACTTTGATTGATATAATTAAAGATAATCCAGAGCATGAACCGGATGGTGATATTTTTAGAAAAGATAAAGTTTATATCTATAATAAATATCAAAAGGAGATTCACACAGGCGTAATGCCAGAAAGTGAAATAATAGAAAGCATGTCAAATGCTTTAGATATGCTTCATTGTAATGATTATAATTTTTTAATAAGAATAGCGGTATTTCATTATATGTTTGGATATATACATCCTTTCTATGATGGAAATGGAAGAACAAGTAGATTTATAAGCAGCTATTTATTATCTAAAAGATTAGTAAGTTTAGTTTCATATAGAATAGCCTATACTATTAAAGAAAACATAAATACATATTATAAGAGTTTTGAACTTACAAATGATGAGAAAAATAAAGGAGATATGACATACTTTGTATTAGTATTTTTTGATTTTATTATCAAATCGATAGAAGAATTATATCAATCCTTACTTGATAAATATAATAGATTAGAGCACTATGAAGAGATTATAAATAAACAGTTCTCAGATAACGATAAGTTATGTACTATAACATATCTTTTAGTACAAAGTACATTATTTAATGATGATGATAGTTTAGGTATTAAAGATATACATTACTACACTAATATTAGTATAAGTAGCGTTCGTAGTATAATAAGATTGCTGAAGGAATATGATCTATTATCTATTAGTAAAGTGGGAAATAGATTAACATATGATGTAAATTTAGATAAATTAGATAGTTATAATGAATAAAAACTAGGTGATTAAAAGCCTGGTTTTTTATTTTATTTAGCTATTATCTATTTGATATAGTTTGAAGTATGAGTTCTCTTGACAAGTTAACATAGCTTATGTTTCAATGTAATACTTTATATTGGGTTTACCATGATTTCTATAGATCTTCTTTTTCATCATTTTTAGGAACAATAATATTAATAATAAAAGAGATATGGCATGCATATATAATTTGTTTAGCACACATTTAGCACACAATTAAAATTAACTTTAAAAAAATATAAAAGAATTAAATAAAAAATACAATTGCTATAAGTAAGTAATATACTAGAAGATAAAGAAAAATAAAAAGATTGAAATCACAAAAAAATATATGTTAGAGTATCCCCTCATCTCCACCATTCAAACCCTCGAAAA
>NZ_JAGHFM010000218.1 GCF_017888745.1 Terrisporobacter sp.
CACCTACACCTAAGAAAATTAATGGTGGAAATATTCCTAATTCATCACCTAAAAATAGATAATTTAATAAACCACCCGTTGTTTCCGTACTTATATATGCAGATGTCCCTTCCTTCAGTGCATCTACACCTTCAGGTGATATAAGTTGTATTTTAGAAACTGCTTCATTCATAACTCCTGATAATGGAAGGTTTGATAATAACATACCAAATGCTATTGGAATTAATAATAATGGTTCAAATCCTTTAGCAATGGCTAAATATAGTAATAAACATGATATAAGTATCATTACCCCTTGTTGCCATGTCATATTGACAATTCCCATTGTTTGTATAAAATCTATTATAACCTCTCCCACGGGTTTTTCCCCCTTCTATCTGTATTTATAATTATCCTATTGTAACTAACGGATCTCCTGAACTTACAGAAGCACCTTTAGTAACGTTTACTTCTCTTACTGTACCGTCAGCTGGAGCTAGTATTTCATTTTCCATCTTCATAGCTTCTAATATTAATAAAATATCGCCCTTAGCAACACTTTGACCTACACTTACTTTCACATCACTTATAGTTCCTGGCATTGGTGCTGATACACTTCCACTTCCCCCTACAGGACCAGATGGAGCTTTCTTTGGAGCTGCTTTTTTTACAGCTGGTTGAGGAGCAGCTTGTGCTTGTGGTCTTGCAATATTTTCTACACTAGCCCCTAATTCTTCAACTTGAACCTCATAAGAATTTCCATTTACCACTATATTGTAATTTTTTATCATTATTAGTACCCCCTATTTTATACCTCTATATTATGTGTTTTTTCCCAGTTACTTTGAATATTATTTGTTCTGCTTATTCTTTTTACAACTATATTTTTATTCCCAGAAGCTGCAAGTGCAGCTGTTATTACTGCAACTAACTCATCATTATCTTCTGAGCTTACTTCTTCTAAAACTTCTTTATTTTCATCAACCTTTATCTCTGCCACTTTACTTTTCTTATCTTCTGGAGCTGCATTTACTACTCTTATAATCATAGCTATCAAAACTAATACTATAAACACAACTACCATAGATAATAATGTTGTAGCACATCCTGCTAAAAGACGTTCACCCATTGGCATTGATGCTGCATCTACTTTTAACGATTCTAGTAATTGACTTATACTCATTATCTATCACCTTCCTATAGAGGTATATTTCCATGTTTCTTAAATGGTCTGCTTTCTCTCTTTGATGACAACATATCTAGAGCATCAGCTATTCTTATCCTACTTACTTCTGGCTCTATAACATCATCTATATAACCTCTTTCAGCTGCCTTGTATGGTGTTGCAAACTCATTTGTATACTCTTTAATTTTTTGTGCTCTCATTTTAGCTGGATCCGTTGCTTCTTTTATATCTTTTTTGAAGACTATATTTGCTGCACCACTTGGCCCCATAACAGCAACTTCGGCAGTTGGCCATGCTAATACAACATCTGCCCCTAAGTCTTTAGAACACATTGCTAAATAAGATCCTCCATAAGCCTTTCTTGTTATCAATGTAATTTTAGGAACAGTAGCTTCACTATACGCATAAAGCATTTTTGCACCATGTCTAATTATTCCGCCATATTCTTGCTCTGTACCTGGTAAGAATCCTGGTACATCTACTAAACTAAGTATTGGAATATTGAAAGCATCACAAGTTCTTATAAATCTTGCTGCTTTATCTGATGCATTTATGTCTAAACTACCTGCCATAGCACTTGGTTGATTTGCTATTATACCTATACTTTCACCATTTATTCTTGCAAATCCTGTTATTATATTTTTTGCAAAGAAAGGTTGAATTTCATAGAAATCACCTTCATCTATTATTTCATAAATAATATCTTTCATATCGTATGCCTTATTTGAACCATCAGGAATAATAGTATTTAATTTATCTAATACTACATTCGGAGAGTCATTTGTTTCAACTAACGGTGTCTTTTCAGCATTGTTAGATGGTAAGAAACTTAACAATCTTTTAATTTGTTCTATACAGTCTTCATCGTTTTGAGCTATGAAATGAGCTACACCTGAAGTTGTATTATGAGTTGATGCTCCACCTAATTCTTCTGCAGTTACTTCTTCACCTGTAACTGTTTTTATAACCTGTGGTCCTGTTATGAACATTTGACTTGTTTGGTCTACCATATATATAAAATCTGTTAAAGCTGGTGAATAAACTGCTCCACCTGCACAAGGTCCCATTATTGCAGATATTTGAGGTATAACACCTGATGCAACTGTATTTTTAAAGAATATTCCACCATATCCAGCAAGAGCATCTACTGCTTCTTGTATTCTAGCTCCACCTGAATCATTAAGCCCTACTATTGGAGCTCCCATTTTTATTGCTAAATCCATTACTTTTACTATTTTCTTAGCATGCATTTCTCCTAATGATCCACCAAGAACTGTGAAATCTTGAGCATATGCATAAACTAATCTTCCATTAACCTTTCCATATCCACATACTACACCTTCACCTGGGGCTGCTTGTTTTTCCATTCCAAAATTTGTGCATCTATGTTTTACAAAAGCATCAACTTCAACAAAAGTATTTTCATCGAATAATAAATTTAATCTTTCTCTTGCTGTCAATTTGCCTGATTTATGTTGTTTTTCGATTCTTTTTTCTCCACCACCAATTTCTATGGCCTCTCTAGTTTTTTTAAGCAAGTTTAATTTTTCAACAGACATCTGTATCCCTCCAAGACTTATTTTCTTTCACTTAGTTCTAATAACATTCCACTTGTACTTTTCGGATGGCAAAATGCTATACTAGCATTTCCTGCACCATATCTTGGTTTTTCATCGATCATTCTATATCCCTTTTCTTTAATTTCTGCTATAGCTTCTTCTATATTATCAACTCTTAAAGCAACGTGTTGTATTCCTCCTCTTCCACCATTTTTTTGAATGAATTTAGCTATAGGTCCATCTTCAGTTGTAGATTCTAAGAATTCTAATTCAGCTTCACCTACTGGTAAAAATCCAACTTTAACTTGTTGATCTTCAACAATCTCAGTTCCTTGACATTTTAATCCAAGTACATCTTCAAAGAATTTTAAAGCTTCCTCTAAATTAACTACAGCTATACCTATGTGATCAACATTTTTTACATTCATTTTAAATCCCCCTTATTTTATAATACTTTCAAAAATTTTCTCTCCAATTGTATATGGATCAGTCTCCTTAGTTATTGTCTTAGCTAGCAATGTATCAACATCTTTAGTTGACTCTATTTCATTCACTTTCTTTTCAATTCTTCTATGAACAATTTCTTTAACTTCTAATTTATTTCTATTTAATCTTCGATTGTAAATCTCTTTGCTATCATAAAGGTATTGTCTATGTTTTGTTATATTTTCAAAAGCAGCTTCTACCCCTTCTCCACTTTCTGATATAACTAAGCTTACTGGAGGTCTGAAATCCCAATCATGTTTAAAATCAAGCATCATCTCAATTTCTATGGATGTTTTTTTAGCTCCATCTTTATCAGCCTTATTTACTACAAATACATCTGCGATTTCCATTACACCAGCTTTTATAGCTTGAATATCGTCGCCAAGACCTGGCACCATAACCATTATAGTTGTATCTGCTGTTTTAACTATATCAACTTCTGATTGACCAACACCTACAGTTTCTATAAATATATAATCGCATCCATATGCATCAAGTACTTTGATAGCTGCTTGAGTAGCATTTGATAGTCCACCTAAACTACCTCTAGTTCCCATAGAACGTATAAATACACCTCTATCTGTATTTAAATCATTCATTCTAATTCTATCTCCAAGTATTGCCCCTTTTGTAAAAGGACTTGTTGGATCTATAGCAATTACACCAACTTTTTTTCCTTTTTCTCTTAATAATTTAACTACTTTATCAGTGAATGTAGATTTCCCTGCACCGGGAGGCCCTGTTATTCCAATAACATAAGCCTTCCCAGTATATTTGTATATTTGTTTTAGGAAATCTTCATATCCATCAACTTCGTTTTCAATCATTGTAATAAGTCTTGCACATGCTCTTTTATTACCTTTAAGAAGTTCTTCTACGAGATTTTCCATAACACTCTCCCCTAATCATTTAGTGCTAATTTTTTTAAGTTTTCTTTTATGAAATCAATAGTCACAGATGTTGGAGTTCCAGGAGTAAATATTTCTGCTACTCCTTTTTCTTTTAAATATGGTATGTCTTCTTCTGGTATAACACCTCCGCCTATAACTAATATTTCATCATAAGCATCTTCTTCTTTTAATAAGTCAACTACTTTTGGAAGTAAGTGATTGTGAGCTCCAGATAAAATACTCATGGCTACTACATCAACATCTTCCTGTATAGCCGCCTGAACTATTTGTTCTGGCGTTTGTCTAAGACCTGTATATATAACTTCCATACCTGCATCTCTAAGTGCTCTAGCTATAACCTTAGCACCTCTGTCATGTCCATCAAGACCCGGCTTTGCAACTAATACTCTAATAGGTTTCATCGTATTTCCCCCTCAAAACATCTATTTTAATTTCTTTAATTTTTATATCATTACAGTTTGTTTATATTCACCAAACTCTTCTCTCATAACCCCACATACTTCTCCTAATGTAGCATAACTTTCTACTGCATCTAAAATAAATGGCATAATATTTTCATTACTATTACATGCTTTTCTTAATGCCTCTAAAGTTTCTTTTACTTTTTCGTTGTCCCTTCTTTCTTTAAGGGCATCTATTTTGCCTTTTTGTCTTACACCTACTTCAGGATCTACTCTTAATAGGCCTTTTGGTGCTTCTTCTTCAACTTGGAATTTATTTACACCAACTATTATTTTTTCATTTCCTTCTATTTCTTTTTGATATTTATAAGCACTATCCATTATTTCTTGTTGTATAAATCCTTTTTCTATTGCTGATGGTGCTCCACCTAATTCATCTATTTTACCTATTAATTCTAAAGCTTCTTTTTCTATCTTATTTGTCAAGCTTTCAACATAATAAGATCCTGCAAGTGGGTCTATAGTATCAGCTGCTCCACTTTCATATCCTACAATTTGTTGAGTTCTCAATGCTACTCTAACGGAATCTTCTGTTGGTAAAGCTAAAGCCTCATCCTTAGAGTTAGTATGAAGGGATTGAGTTCCACCAAGTACAGCTGCTAAAGTTTGTATTGCAACTCTTACTATATTATTTTCTGGTTGTTGAGCTGTTAAAGTACAACCTGCTGTTTGTGTATGGAATTTAAGTGCCCATGATTTTGGATTTTCAGCTTTAAATCTATTTTTCATTATATTAGCCCATATTCTTCTTGCTGCTCTAAATTTAGCAACTTCTTCAAATAGATTATTATGTGCATTGAAGAAAAATGATAATCTTGGTGCAAAATCATCAATATGAAGTCCTGCTTCAAGAGCTGCATTTACATAAGCAATACCATCAGCTAAAGTAAATGCCACTTCCTCAACTGCATTTGCTCCAGCTTCCCTTATGTGGTAACCTGAAATACTTATAGTGTTCCACTTTGGAACATTTTTTGAACAGTAATCAAATATATCAGTTATAAGTCTCATAGATGGTTTAACAGGGAATATATATGTTCCTCTTGCTACATATTCTTTCAATATATCATTTTGAATTGTTCCTCTTAATTTATCAGGTGTTACACCTTGTTTTTTAGCAACAGCTATATACATAGCTAATAAAACTGAAGCTGGTGCATTTATAGTCATTGATGTTGATACCTTATCTAGTGGTATTCCATCAAATAAAATTTCCATATCTGCTAGAGAGTCTATTGCAACTCCAACTTTACCTACTTCCCCTTCTGCTATTGCATCATCTGAGTCATATCCCATTTGAGTTGGTAGGTCAAATGCAACAGATAATCCCATCGAACCTTGATCTATTAGGAATTTATATCTTTGGTTAGATTCTTCTGCTGTTGCAAAACCAGCGTACATTCTCATTGTCCATAACTTTCCTCTATACATAGTTGGTTGAACACCTCTTGTATATGGGAATTGTCCTGGATATCCTAAATCATTTTCATAATCTACTTCTACATCAAGAGGAGTATACAATCTTTGTACTGCCTCTCCTGTATCAAATTTGAATTCTTCTTTTCTTTCTGGGAATCTAGCTAAACTTTTTTTAACTTTTACTTCCTCCCACTTTTCAAAAGACTCTTTAATATTTTTATTTTCCATAGAATTTCCCCCTATATAGTAATGTACATTTATTTGTTTGCCCTATTTAACAATATTCTTATTCTTCAATATCTTTTAATTATTATTATTATTAGACAAAGATTTTTATTATCATCGACATTATACTATCCTTCTATTTTTAATCAGCTTCCTCCAAAGCAACTTTTTTCATATTCCCTGTTTTTAAGAATCTTTCATGCCAAGAAAGCGCCTCTTCTAATACATGAGGTGTGTGTTTAAATTTTCCTTCTTGAGCTTTGTTAAAGTAATCCCATAAAGCCTCTTTATAATCTGGATGTGCACAGTTTTCGATTATACACTTAGCTCTTTCTTTTGGCGATAATCCTCTCAAATCTGCTACACCTTGCTCTGTTACTATAACCATTACATCATGCTCTGTATGGTCATGATGACTTACCATTGGCACTATGCTTGAAATAGCCCCTCCTTTTGCTATAGATTCAGTAGTAAATATAGTTAAGTATCCATTTCTAGCAAAATCACCAGAACCTCCTATACCGTTCATCATTCTACTTCCCATAATATTTGTAGAATTCACATTTCCATATATATCTACTTCTATAGCTGTATTTATAGCTATAACTCCTAATCTTCTTGCAACCTCTGGACTATTACTTATTTCTTGTGGTCTAAGAATTATTTGATCTTTGTACTCGCTAAAGTGCTCATAAAAATCATCTAATCTATCTGGTGATATTGTAAGAGATGTTCCAGAAGCAAATTTAACCTTTCCAGATTTAATTAAATCAATTACTGAATCTTGTATTACTTCTGAATAAACTACTAAGTCTTCAAAATTAGAATTTTCTAATCCTGCTAAAACCGCATTTGCCACACTCCCCACACCTGATTGTAAAGGAAGTAAATTCTTTGGTAATCTATTTTCTTTAACTTCATTTTCTAAGAAAGCAATCATATTTTGGGCCATTTTATTTGATACATCATCGACAGGTGACACTACTCTAGTTTTATCTTTCAAATCAGTAAAAACTATTGCTGCAATTTTATCTAAATCACATTTTATATAAGGTACACCAATTCTATCTTCTGGATGAACTAAAGGTATAGGCTCTCTTTCTGGTGGATTTTTTAAGTCATAAATATCGTGTATTCCTTCTAATTCAATTGGTTGAGAAACATTAATTTCTACTATTACTTTATCTGCTACTTCTACAAATACATTTGAATTGCCAACTGATGTAGATGGTATTATATAACCTTCCTCAGTAATACTAACAGCCTCAATTAAAGCTATGTCCATTTTTCCTAAAAATCCATATTTAACATATTGAGGTGCATGACTTAAGTGCATATCACAATACTGAACACTATCATCATTTATTGCATTTCTCATTGCCCCAGTCGTTTGATATGGATATCTTCTTTTTACTACTTTTGATTTTGTTAATGCTTCATCTAGTTCTGGCCCAACCGATGCCCCTGTTATTATTGTTAAACCTATTTTTTCCCCCGCATCTGCCCTTTTTGCAATTTCAAGCGGTATTGCTTTTGGATACCCAGCAGGAGTAAATCCACTAGTTCCCACAATCATATTATCTTCAAATAACATTGCTGCTTCTTTTGGAGTCATTACCTTATCTTTCAATTTCTCACATCTTAACCTTTCCATAAGTATCCCCCTAAATATTATTTATATAAATACTACATAGGCAGTTTGTGCAATATTATTGTAAATATAACCATTCCTAAAAGCGCAAATGGATAGGTTGCACCATATCCTGCTGCTGGATCATCACTTCCTGCAGCTTCTATTGCAGCTCCAAGACCTGGTGTAGAAGTCATGCCTCCGCATATTGCACCAGATAGCATTAACCAATTAATTTTAAATACATATCTTCCTAATAAGAATCCTATCATCATACCTACTACTCCAACTACTAAGGATATTAATGCTAAAATTGCTCCAGACCCAACTAATGCATCTATTGCTTTGTATCCATATCTTAGTCCTACTATAGCAAGGAAGAAAGCTAAAGATACATCTCTAATTATTCCTAATATTTTTCCATCCATTCTAAAACTAATCTTACCTATCTTACCTATATAACCTACTATTAATGATCCAATTAATACTCCACCTGTAGAACCTAAACTAAAATAGCCTATAAAAGGTAAGTAAATATTTATATTTCCTATCAAATAACCAAAAATACATGCTATTGTAAAACCTACCATATCAAATTTTGTTTCTGGTATTTCTTTACCTTTAGAAGCTTTCTTAGCCTCTTCCAATTCCTTTCTATATTGAAGTCTCTCTTTTGCGACGTCAATTTTGAATATAGATGGGAAGAAATTAACAGCCAATATTACTATAAATACACCAAATGGATATCCTATAGCATGACCTGCTCCTATACTTGCTTCTGCATTTGTAATGAATTGCTGCTTTATTCCATCTGTTAATTTGAATGTATTTACGTCTTTAGGTATGTCTTTTTCATCAACTCCAGCCATTTGTAAAAACTTAACTTTTTCTTCATCAGTCATAGTTTCATAATGCACTGTTTTATCTGTTGCATGCCCTCTGGCTGTTTCTATTGCTGCTGCAAGTCCTGGTGAGCTTGTCAATGCGCCAGTATAAACACCTGATACTTCATAAGTATTTGCATCTTTACTAAACCAAGTTGCTATATAAGTTGTAGCTGCACTTGAAAACGTTATTATAAGTCCTAAAATAACAAATTTCGCTCCATACTTTCTTAGTACAACCCCCATATCTTTAGCTGCTAGTAAGCCTACTGCTGCAACAAATAGAATTAAAAATATGTCAAAGAATTCGCTAGGTATAACTCCACAGTCTAATAAGCTCTGTGCTGATTCATATGCTCCACCATTTTCTGGTATACCTGATGCATATTTAAATGCAACCCATCCAATAAGAAGTCCTGTAAATAAGGCTCCTGATATACCAAAGCTAAATTTACCAAACTTAACCTTTCCAAAAAGAAGCCCTGTAATAATAGCTAAGAACATCAATATATATGGGCTAAAAAAAACACTAGCAAAATCAAATCGCATACCTTTCCCCCTTACAATATTTATTTTTTTTATTAATTGATTTATATAAATTGTAGTTTTTTTATCAGGAATTGTATAATATATATTTATATATATGTCTTATATACTTTTAGATATAAAGTAGTAAAGGAGTTGATTTGATGGAGTTATTGCACTTAAAATATTTTTTGACAGTTGCAAGAACTGAACATATGACTAATGCTGCTAATGAACTTAGAATATCACAACCTTCTCTCAGTAAAATCATCCATAATCTAGAAAATGAGTTAGATGTAAAACTATTTGATAGGAAAGGAAAATCTATTATTTTAAATGATGCAGGGAAATATTTTTATGAAAAGGTAGATGAAGCTATGACGATTTTAGATAATTCACTATGTGAAATAAAAGGAGTTGAATCTATTGAAAAAAATAGAAAAATCAAATTTTTATCTCTTACTGCATCATCCATTGTTACAGATATATTAATAGAATTTAAGTCTGCTCATCCTAACATTCCATTAGAACTTACACAATCACTAAGTAATACAAATACTGATTTTAGTAAATATGATTTATGTTTATATTCTACTAATATAACTGACATCAATCCAAACTCTATTTGTTTACTTGAAGAAGAAATATTGCTAGGAGTTTCAACTAAACACCCATTATCACAGAAAAATTCTATATATTTATCTGAAGCAAAAAATGAAAATTTTATAGCATTAGGACAAGGCGCCTTAAAAAACTCGATTTATGATTTTTGTAAATCAGCTGGATTTAAACCTAATATAACCTTTGAAAGTACAAATAATGCATTAGTAAGAGATTTAATCGCTTTTGGTCAAGGTATTGGTTTTATACCTAAAATTTCATGGAAACTTAATAATTATAAAGGAATTAAATTTTTACATATAAAGAAACCTATTTGTAAACGCTCCATCTATCTTTATTCAAAATATGGTAATGATACCCCACAAAATATTCAACTATTTAAAGATTTTATAATTAATCATTTCGAAAATATACATCAATAATATTGACCTTTTTATTTAACATGAATTTGTTATTTCTTAAATTAATATATTTAAATAACTATCTCCTATTTTACCTACAATCTATATGTTATTAGAAATTTAAATTATATTACTAAATTTTAGTATATATAATATCTTTATAGTATTTGTAATCATAAATTCCAGCACTTACTTAAATATAACAATCTGAAAATTTACTCAATTCTCAAAAATAATTATTAATTAAGTTCTAATCATTAAATATTTTTATTTATTATTAATTATTTAATACTTTATGAAATATTAGTTATTATAACGTTTATTTAATTAGAAATTAAATCTTTATAAATAGGAGTGATATAAGATAATGATATTATCAAATAAGGATGAAGTACTAAGAAAAGTTCTAAGAAGTTATGAAGGATACTTCGATATAGAGGAATGTAACGATCAAAATATTCCTCTTGTTGCAAAATGTAAATTTCATGTTCATAACAAAAAATATGTTCTTATAAAAAAAGCTACTCTATGGGAAGCTGATGCAAATGAATATGTTTATATTTTCAAGATTGAGAATTTAACTAAAGAGATTTTTAATAAATGTAAAGATTATGCATATAATTATGGTATGAAATTAATTGATCCTAAACCAGGTCACATGTACTCTTATATTACAACTGTTTTTATATGTGATTCCTGTGAAAAAGAAGCAGAGA
>NZ_JAGHFM010000219.1 GCF_017888745.1 Terrisporobacter sp.
AATAATAAAGCATTTCTCCTTGTTTTATCACATATTCTATTTCATTTAGATCACTTAAATAACTTATCATAGAAACAATTGTACTTCTAAAAGAATAGTATTCTTTATAATTACAGGTCAATCCATTGTCATTTATTATACTTTTTAAAATATTATCTATCGTTATTGGCTCTTCTAATAATTCTCTAATTTGATTTAAGTATTTATAAACTGCTTTTTCGTGATTTTTTATATACTGCTTCACATCATCTTTATTTAGAATAGACTTCGCATGACCTAAAACCATGTATTCAAAATCTATATTTTCAATTTTTTTAATTGACTCTAAATATCCTTGTACATCATATATCAGTAATAAATCAAATTTACTTAAAATATGATTTCCTACAAATAAATCTCCCACAAATAAAACTTTATCTTTAGTTAAAACTCCAACACTTCCTTCGCTATGGCCTTTTAACTTAATTATTTCAAATTCTTCATTATTTAATACAAAATTACCTTCTTCAATTATTTTATCCACTTTAGTTAAATGACCTTTACCTCTACTTAACTTTGAGTAAAGGAATTTATTACCTCTGCCTCCTAGTGTATAATCCACATATATATCAGGATAATCTATAAAAACTCTTGCTTTTTCTGATGCAAAAATCTCTATACTATTATCAATTTCTTTTAATTGACTACTTCCCCCATAGTGATCTTCATGTTCATGAGTATTAATTACATATTTTATCTTAATATTATTTTCTTCTAACAAAGATTTCATATTTGCTGGTCTCATACCTGAAAGACCTGGGTCTATAATAAGAGCGCTATTATCATCAAATACATATACACCTGTATTTGTTCCCCCTCTGATATAATAAGTGTTTCCATTAACTTTTGATAATCTCACTTACTCCACCAACCATTCTATTTACTTAATTAAAATTCTTTTTAATCTTGATATTGCTCGTCTAGATTTATCCTTTTCCTTAGTAATCCTTACCTTTATATTATAAGACATATTTTGATCTAATAGTGAATCAATAAAATACTCTACTATTCCTCTATCTCTAAATTCTATATCTATAACACCGTCAATAAATAATTTTGAGTCCAGTACCATAACATCATCAGCAAAGTTTAATCTTTCACTTTTTGATAAATATCCATTGTCTGGTACAAAGTCTTCGCAGTATTTAATTTTATAATTTACTACTTCATCACTTATATCAAATCCATATTTACCTTTCATTATGTTCTTATATTGTGTATTTTTTTCAGTTACATCATTAAGATTCTTATTATAATCTTCCTTTTTCCAATGTCCAAAAAGTCTACAGTTTAAAGGTCTTACCTCATAAATTTCACACATATTATTTTCATCTCTAAATGGACAACACTTTTTCTCCATAAATTCCATAAAATAATAATCTATTATTCTTTCTAAGGATTTTTTTCTTAATTCTTCTTTGTCCTTTAGATAATTAAATATATTTAAAAATTCTATTAAGTTAATACCAACAGATTCCATACAACAGTTCCCACAACCAGTGCATTTCCCTTTTGGTAAATTATTATATATATAATTAAGATTTTCAAATAATTTGTTATTATTAGCATAATCTATACTTTTTAAAATATCTCTATTATTTATACTAGCCATTGTTGATTCTCCTTGTTATAATTATTAGGTTAATACAAAAACTTATTATATCACATTTATTATTATAAATTGTAGGAGGTATCTTACTAAATGAACAGATATACAAAAGTTATCAATATGATGGAGAGTTATTTCACAAGAGATTTCGAAAAGTCTAAAAAAGGAATAACTAAAACTAGAGAAGTAAAAGAAGAAACTGTTAGAAAAGCATTCTTAAAAGGAAATACTGAAGTTTTAGTTATATTAGAAGATTCTGATCGTGAAATACTTATCGACGATTTTTCTTCAGATGAAGATATAAAAAAATATTTAGGAGCTAAATTTATAAATCCTAAAAGATAATTAAAAAAATCCAAAAGTATTAAAAACTTTTGGATTTTTTTGTTTTTATGTATAAATCTTCAATCTAAAGACCATAATACTATTGTAATTTAAATATTTAACTCAATCTCCCCCAATATAAGCTTTCATTCCCCCAGTGGAAGCTACGTTTTTTGCTAAATAGAGAATAGTAAACTTACTATTCTCTATTTTTTTAATTATAAGTAAATTGTATGTTATCTATTTTGTAAATAATATATAATTTTCAACTTTACTATTTGAGCAACTGGCGAAGACACTACGATATAAAGTGGAGTGCCCGCGAAGTGGCTTAATTGAAACGAGATTTTTATTGATAAATTTATAATAAATATATTATATTGTATATTAACTATATATAAAATATTTAACAATGAGGTGTTAAAATGATCGAAATAGGAAAATTAAAACTAGATAGTGATTTTAATTATAGGGTAATTAGAGAAGAAGAAAATGATATAGATTTATACATAGATATCAACTATAGGTGTGTAGATATAAATATAGGTAAATCGGATATATTTGAATCTAGAATTCAGTTTCCATATGTAAGATCTATACTTTTAAGAATAAATAAAGAAAGTAGCTTGATGACGGTTCACCTTATGAGAGATATTGATTTGTTTTCAGCATTTGCTAATTTTGAAGTAAATTATTTAAATAGCATATTTTCTATCAAAAATGTTCAAGAAAAAGTTATCATATCTAAAAATAAATAACTTCAAAAAATTTAAGGGGGCCTTAACAGGCCCTACTTCTTTTTATTTTCTATTATGATTAAATTATAGTGCCATGCTTTTCTTATGTCAACTAATTTTCTGAATATTTTTAATTTTTAAACTAAATCATTTTAATTATACATTTTTTCTAGGTGTAAATTTATATAATATTCTATCCTCTTTAAAATCATAAGTTTTATTTTAAATATAATACTTTTTATATTATATTTTATTAATCTATACTGTTACAATT
>NZ_JAGHFM010000220.1 GCF_017888745.1 Terrisporobacter sp.
GGGACTAGGATTTAAAGCAAAAGAAGGAGATATAGTTGATAAAAAACGTGTCGAGAAAATTTTTGTGATGAATAGTAAGTCTACTATAGATAAATTTAAAGAATTACTAGAAAAGCTTCCAATGGAGCACTTTAGAGTATCCCATGAAATAATAAGTTATTCAAAGAGAACATTAGGCAAAAGATTAAATGAAAATATATACATAACTTTAACCGATCATATTAACTTTGCTATAAAAAGATTTAATAATGGAATGATGTTTCCAAATCCATTGTTATGGGAAGTTAAACAGTTTTATAAAAGTGAGTACTTAATAGGAGAATATGCTATTAGGCTTATTAAAGATAAACTGGGAATAGAAATGAATGAAGATGAAGCTGCAAATATTGCATTGCACATAGTAAATGCAGAGTATAACACAAATATGAATGATGCTCTTAAAATAACTACATTAATTAGTGATATTGTAAAAATAATAACTGATTTTTATGATATTGAGTTAGACGAAGAAAGTCTTCATTATTCTAGGTTAATAACTCATTTAAAGTTTTTATCTCAAAGAATATTTTTAAATGAAATGCTTAAAGAAACAGATGATTTCTTAATAGACATGATTACAGAAAGATATCCAAGAGAATATGAGTGTGCTTTAAAGATAAAAGAGTATATTGAAAATAAATATGAACACAACGTTTCAAAAGAAGAAATAGCTTATTTAGCAGTACATATAAAAAGGGTTTCTATGCATTCAGAAGAGTTATAGTAGAATTAAGTTAAAAACGGAGGAATTATAATGTTTAAGTCATTAAAAGAGAAATTTAGTAAAAAAAATGATGAAGGTATATTTGTTTTATCACCAGTAGAAGGTGAAGCCGTACCTATGAATATAGTAAATGATCCAACTTTTGCTGGGGAAATGTTAGGTAAAGGGATAGCAATAAAGCCTAGTGTAGGTAGAGTTGTTGCGCCAATAGATGGTGAGATAACAGTATTATTCGAAACTAAGCACGCTTTATCTATCGCAGGAGAAAATGGAGTAGAACTATTGATACATATAGGATTAGATACAGTAAATCTTAAAGGAGAATACTTTATAGCTCATGCAAAAGCAGGTGATAAAGTAAAAGCAGGGGATTTATTATTAGAATTTGATATGAAAAAAATAAGAGAAGCAGGGTATGACATAATTACACCTGTTATAGTTTGCAACACACTTGAATTTGCTGATGTAAAAGGAAGTGTGTTGGGTCAAGTTAAAGAATTAGATAAAATAATAGAAGTTGTAAAAAAATAATATTAAATTTTTAAATTTGTATTTTAGGGTTTAAAGCCTTTAAAATAAATAAATTATAGGGGGAATTATAAAATTATGATGAAGTATTTACAAAAATTAGGTAAGTCTTTAATGCTTCCAGTTGCTTGTTTACCTGTAGCAAGTATATTAATGGGTATAGGTTACTGGATTGACCCAACTGGTTGGGGAGCAAATAGTGTAGTTGCAGCATTTATGATAAAAGCTGGTAGTGCACTAATAGACAACATGGCAATATTATTTGCTATAGGTGTTGGTGTAGGAATGTCTGATGACAATGATGGTTCAGCAGGACTTGCTGCTTTAGTTTCTTGGTTGGTTATAACTACGTTATTGGCACCAGGTTCAGTAGCATTTTTCCAACAAATAGATGTGACTGAAGTTGCAGCAGCATTCAGTAAAATACAAACTCAATTTATAGGTATTTTATCAGGTATAATAGGTGCAACTTGCTACAACAAGTTTAAAAATACTAAGTTACCAAACTGGTTATCATTCTTTAGTGGTAAGAGAAGTGTTGCTATAGTAACTGCATTATTCTCAGTTATAGCATCAGTTGTATTATTCTTTGTATGGCCATTTGTATACAATGCATTAGTATCATTTGGTAAAGCTATAATAGCAGCAGGACCAATAGGTGCTGGTATATATGGATTCTTTAACAGATTATTAATACCAACTGGTTTACACCATGCTCTAAACTCAGTATTCTGGTTTGACGTTGCTGGTATAGATGATATAGCTAATTTCTGGGCTGGAACAGGAGTTAAAGGTGTTACTGGTATGTATATGACAGGATTCTTCCCAGTTATGATGTTTGGTTTACCAGCAGGAGCTTTAGCAATGTACCACTGTGCTAAAAAAGAAAAGAAAGCAGCTGTATATGGATTATTATTAGCAGCATCTTTCTCAGCATTCTTCTCAGGTGTTACAGAGCCATTAGAATTCGCATTCATGTTCTTAGCTCCAGGATTATATGTATTACATGCGGCTTTAACAGGAGTATCAATGGCAGTTTGTGCTATGCTTCCAGTAAGATCTGGATTTAACTTCTCAGCAGGATTTGTTGACTGGTTCTTAAGTTTCAAAGCACCAATGGCTATTAGCCCATTAATGTTAATACCAATAGGTTTAGTATTTGCATTCTTATACTATGTAGTATTTAGATTTGCTATAACTAAGTTCAACTTAAAAACTCCTGGTAGAGAAGAAGATGATGAAGTAGTTATAAAAAATTCTTCAACTACATCTAATAGTGATTATGCAGCAGTTGCTGAAACAATTTTAAGTGGTCTTGGTGGAGCATCAAATGTAACTTCTATAGATAACTGTATAACTAGACTTCGTTTAGAAGTAAAAGATCAATCTTTAGTAGATGAAAAAGTAATAAAATCAGCAGGTGTTGCAGGTCTTATAAGACCAGGTAAAACTAGTGTTCAAGTTATAATAGGACCTCATGTACAATTTGTTGCAGATGAGTTTAAGAAACTTTGTCAATCTAAAAATATATAAATAGAATTAAATATTTAACATATATATTGGATTACGAGTAAATGAAAATACCCTAAGATATTATCTTAGGGTATTTTTTACATGCAATTAATTTATAATAGACAAATTTCTATTGATAGTTTATTTATAGTAAAATAAATGTATTTAAAAATATAAAAGGTATTTTTAGCAATGTGCGAAGTCATTGGCAACATGAAGTGGAGAATCAACGCAGTGCTTAAGCAAAGGGAATTTTACTCAAAAGGATAAACAAATCCCCATTGATTTCTTACTTCACTTAATATATGAGTAACATCCCTAGTTAATTGAAGTTGCTCATCTCCGTTTTTATTAGCAATATATTCTTGCATATCTTCAATTTCATAACATAAAGCTTTAGAAGTATCTCCTACGTGAATTTCTTCAGTTCTATTGTCTTCAGTATAAGTTATAGTAGCTTTATCTGCTCTTGGATAGTTATTTACTTCTATATACCCAAGTTCAGCAGATACAACACCACGCTTAGGCTGTTTAGCTCTCATTGTCAATGCCATAACTGCCATTTGACCACAGTTATTTTTTAAAATTATACCAGATTGTTCATCAACACCAGTTTCAAAATAATTAGCAGTTGTAAGTATGGTATTTGGTTTACTTTCCATGAAGAATCTAGCAAAAGAAGTAGCATAAACTCCTATATCAAGTAAAGCACCGCCAGCTAATTCTTTGCTAAAGAAACGATTATTTACATCATATTCTTTACAACTTCCAAAATTAACTTGAATCATTTTAACTTTACCTATGGCACCAGAATCAACTATTTCTTTTAACTTCTTATATAAAGGCATATGAAATAGTGTCATGGCTTCAGCAATTACTAAGTTTTTTTCTTTAGCAATAGATACAACTTCTTCTAATTGTTTTGAATTTACTGTAATTGCTTTCTCACATAATACATGTTTATTATTTTTTACTGCTTTTAATAAATATTCATAATGGACATTGTGAGGTGTTGAAATATAAACTATATCTAAGTTTGGATCTAAAAGCATTTCATCGCAGCTTTCATAAACTTTTGTAACACCAAATTCTTTACCAAATAACTTAGCCTTTTCTATATTTCTATTAGCAACTGCATAAATTTCGCCATTTACTTCTTTTAAAGCAGATGCCATTTCTTTACCGATACTTCCTGTACCTAATATACCCCAATTGTATTTTTTCATTTTAATATTACTCCTTATATTTAATATTTATTTTTCTATAACTCTAACTCCATTTTCAGAAACGACTAATGCTTTAGTACATATGTTATAAAATAGAGAAGTATCAACAACACCAGTTATATTTCTCAAATTAGAATCTAAAGTTTTAATATCATCTACTTTATTAAATTTAACATTCATTAGTAAAAGTCCATGATCACTAATTGTAAAACAATCTTTATCAGAACTTTTTCTCATAGAAGGAATTCCTCCTAGTTTTTTTACTTCACTTTCCACATAGCTTAAGCTTTCTTCGAATATTTCAAGAACAACAGGATTTTTAAATGTTAAAGTAGGGCTAACCTTACTTTCATCCACTAATAATATGTAATTGTCAGCCATTTTTGCTATGATTTTCTCTTTTGTATGAATGCCTCCACCACTTTTCAATGCATTTAAATTATTATCAATTTCATCACAACCATCAAAGGCAACAGATATTTTATTAACTGACCAAGATGGTATAACATTTAAGCCTTGTTTTATACATAACATTTCTGTGTTGAAAGATGGAGTTACAATTTGCACATTGAGCTTTGATTCTTTAATATAATCAACCAAATAAGAAATTGTACTTCCTCCTCCAAGACCTATTACAGAGTTATCCTTTATATATCTTAAGGCCTCTTTTGCACATATTCTCTTCATAAGTCCCCCATTTTTTATAATTTATCATCAATAATAGATTGCTCATGTCTACTGATATTTTTGTAAGCATCTTCTTTTTTTACAGTTAAGAATAAATATAATATTTCTATCACAACAGTTGCAGACACTCTAGAAAAGCAGTATTCATCCATAAATAACTTTTCTCTCGTAGCAGTGGTAATATGATAATCACTTACTTTTGCAATAGGTGAATTTTCGTTATTTGTTATGGCCATAGTTTTTGCACCTTTTACTTTAGCAGCTTCTAAAACAGTTACTAATCTCTTGGAAGCACCAGAGTTTGATATTGCAATTACCAAATCTTCTTTATGCAAGTTATAAGTATATGCTAATTGTGTTTCAAAAATTGTATTACATACAGTAGGAATGCCTATTTGGTTAAATTTATAAGAAGCATCCAAAGCTACTGGAGTAGTATTTCCAACAGCTACAAATTGAATTGTTCTAGCATTTTCTATTAAATTTAAAATTTCATTAAATTTTATTTCATCAATCATAGATATAGTTTGTTTTAATTCATCAATCTTATTAGCAAGTATGTTTTGTAAAGATTGACTGATATTATCTGGATCAATATTATTAGACACAGTAATATTTTTATCACTAGATTGTATAATTTCTTTTGCTAGACTTACCTTTAAATGATGAAATCCTTTCATATTGCATTTTCTACAAAATCTAGATACTGTAGCTTCACTTGCGCCACTAGAATTAGCCAATTCTGCAATAGTCATTTCTATCACTTTTTCCTTATGATTTATGATATAAGTTGCAATTTTTTTTTCCGCATCGAAAAAACTGTTATAATTTGAGAAGATTGTATCTAACACTGTTTTATTACTCATAATGTTACTCCCTTCACTAAAGTGTTGTAATTATATTTACTAATTTTTAATCTATTAATTGATCTTTGTTTAAATTATATAATGATGCGATAATTTTGTCAAAAATAATATTATGAAAAATTATTTCATGAGATGGTATTGAAAATTATCTTTTATAAGAGCAAGTTTAGATTCAATGATATCTATAAAATATAATAATAAATATAATAATATTAAAATTAAAAATTGAATAATTCTTAAATATTAGCAATTAAATAAAAATATTAATGAAATAAAATAATTTCAATAAAATTTTGTCAAAAAGTTTACATTTGCTAATAGGTAATATATAATTTTACATAACCTAAAATCAAATTGATTGACAAAATAGGAACATTAAAAC
>NZ_JAGHFM010000221.1 GCF_017888745.1 Terrisporobacter sp.
ATAAAATCTAATGATGAAATAAATTTAAAGATAAAGGATGCTGTATTTGCAACCATAGAGGGAGATATGGATAATTCTAGTTTATCTACAAAGAAGAATACTATGAAGATTGAAAATTGTAAGATAGATATACAGTAAGGGGGGGAGTATATGAAAAAATTTAAGAAAATATTATTAACCTTGCTAGTTGTTACTTTATTTTCAATAGTTGGATGTAATAAGGTTATTAGTATTGAAAGTAATGTATCGTTAGATAATAGTAAAATACCTGAAAATGGTATAGTAACTGCTGAAGTTTTTGAAAAAGTTAAAGAAAGTGGAGAAATGGCATTATTCAGTGGAGAAAATAAAACATTTTCTTATGAATGGATGTTTTTACCTACAGATATTAACACTACAAAAGATATTAATTTGTCAGTCAATACTGTAGATGAAAAAGTTGATAAAGTTAAAGATAAAATGGAATCAAAAGTGGTTTACGGATTTTCATTTGGAGAAGCTACAAGTTTAGATACTAAAACTGCTTTATCTATTATTTTCAAGGATAAACTAGATTGTACAGCTGCAGATATTTACCAATTTAAAGGAGAAGACTTAGAAAAAGTAAGTACAGCTACGGTAGATAACTCCTCTGGGACTACTTTTAATTTTAGTATTAAGGATAGAAAAGGAGCTTTTTACATTGTAGGTAGTGATCCAAAACAAGCTGCTATAGATGAAGACAGTAATGGAATTGATTCAGATTCTTCTAATGAAAAAAGTAGAAGCGAATTAGCTAAGGAAAGTTTAGCTTTTAAAAAACAACAAGGTATTGATGTTTCGCAAGGTACACCTAATAAAGATGGGAAAGATAAATATCTTACTGATCCTACTCCTGCAGGAAAACCAAAACCTTTTGAGTGGAATGAAGGTGGAAATGAGGTTGACAAAAGTAAGGTAGCAGGATATGTAACCTTATCTATAGATTGTAAAACTCTATTAGATCCAGCCAATAAAAAAGTTGCAATTGAAAATGGAAAGGGAGATATGATTCCATCTGACGGAATAATTTATAATACTAAAAAAGTGAAATTTTATAAAAATGAAACAGTATTTGATGTTTTATTAAGAGAAGTACAGGAAAATAAAATACACATGGAATTCTCTATGACACCAATATACAACAGTAATTATATAGAAGGAATACATAATTTGTATGAGTTTGATGGTGGAGAATTAAGTGGATGGATGTATCAAGTTAATGGATGGTACCCTAATTATGGATGTAGTAGATATAAATTAAAAGATGGGGATGTTATAAAATGGAGATATACCTGTGATTTAGGAACAGATGTGGGTTGTGATTGGATGGCAGGTAAAAAATGATAAATTCATTTAAATCCTACCATCCAATTGTAAATTTTTATTATTTTACAATTGTAATATTATTTAGCATGTTTTTTATGCATCCTATTTTTTTATGCATATCTTTTATAACATCATTTATTTACTCTATTTGTCTTAATAGAGGAAAAGCTGTAAAGTTTAATATAGTATATATGATACCATTTTTGGTATTTTGTGCAGTAATAAATCCAGCTTTTAGCCATGCGGGAGTGACAATTATTTGTTATTTTGATACAGGAAATCCATTAACATTGGAATCTATTGTTTATGGTATAGCAGCAGCAACAATGTTTATTTCCATGATTTTTTGGTTTTCCTGTTATAACGCAGTAGTATGTTCTGATAAATTTATATATTTATTTGGAAGAATAATACCCGGATTATCACTTATAATCTCCATGGTATTAAGATTTGTACCAAAATATAAAGCACAGATTAAAGTAATATCAAACTCACAAAAATGTATAGGAAGAGATGTTACTAATGGAAATATAATAAGGAAAGCGCTTAATGGAATAAAAATTTTATCAATAATGATGACTTGGGCATTAGAAAATGGAATAGAAACAGCTGATTCAATGAAATCAAGAGGGTATGGACTTAAGGGAAGAACTAGTTTTTCTAACTATAGATTTGATGATAGAGATAAAGTTGTAATGGGATTTATGATTATTTTTACAATAATAATTTTAATAGGAAATTTTAGAGGGGAAAATACTATGGTTTATTTCCCAGCAATTAAAATGATACCTATTACAATATTTAGTATAATTGATTATTTTGCATATTTCCTTTTTTGTATTACCCCAGTAATTCTTGACATTAAGGAGGAGATAAAATGGAGACATTTAGAATTGAACAACTAAATTTTTCTTATCCTGAGATAGATAAACAAGCTTTGAAAAATATAAATTTAAATATTGAATCTGGAGAGTTTGTAGTTATATGCGGGAAATCAGGATGTGGTAAAAGTACATTGATAAGACATTTAAAAACTGTATTAACACCTTATGGGAAAAGGGAAGGAAAAATATATTTTAAAGGAAGAACTCTTGATGAAGTAGATGATAGGATTCAATCATCAGAAATAGGATATGTGTTACAAAGTCCTGAAAACCAAATAGTAACAGATAAGGTTTGGCATGAACTAGCTTTTGGACTAGAAAGTTTGGGTTATGATAATAAAACTATTCGACTTAGAGTGGCTGAAATGGCAAGTTTTTTTGGAATTCAAACATGGTTTAGGAAAAATGTAACAGAGCTTTCTGGAGGACAGAAACAATTACTAAATTTAGCTTCAATTATGGTAATGCAACCATCAGTATTAATTCTAGATGAGCCAACAAGTCAATTAGATCCAATAACAGCTAGTGATTTTTTAAAAACTATAAAAAAAATTAATGAGGAACTTGGCATTACAATAGTAATGGTAGAACATGATTTGGAAGAAGTATTTAATATAGCAGATAGAATAGTAGTCATGAACGATGGAGAAATAATTATTGATGATAAGCCAAAGAATGTAGGTATTGAAATAAAAAGACTGATTCCAGAAATGTTTGATGCAATGCCATCTCCTATAAAAATAGCATCTTTGTTAAATATAAATGAAGTACCAATTACTGTAAAAGAGGGGCGATATTTTATTAATGAATTATTTGATAATGAACATATTGTATATACAAGAATAGAAGATGATAAAGAAAATAATCTTCTAGAAAATAAAATTGCTATAGGAATAAAAGACGTTTGGTTCAAGTATGAGAAAAATGGAAATGACATTGTAAAGGATTTAAACTTGGAAATTAAAGAAGGTGAGTTTTTCTGTATAGTAGGAGGAAATGGTACTGGCAAAAGTACTACAGTATCTTTGATATGTGGCATAAATAAACCTTATAGAGGTAAGATAGAGCTATTTGGTAAAAACATAAAAGATTATAAAAATAAGGAGTTATTTAATAATAATTTAGCTATTCTTCCTCAAGATCCTCAATCTTTATTTGTGAAAAACACAGTAGAAAAAGATTTATATGAGATGTTGCCTAAGTTAGGAATGAGTAAAATAGAAAAAGAAGAAAAAGTAAAAAAAGTATCTAAGTTAGTTGAAATAGAAGATTTATTACATCATCACCCATATGACCTAAGTGGAGGAGAACAGCAAAGAGCAGCTTTAGCAAAAGTACTGCTTTTAGAACCCAAACTATTAATATTAGATGAGCCAACAAAGGGGTTAGATGCTCATTTTACAATTAAGTTTGCAAAGATGATTAATAAATTAATAGACAATAAAGTGACAGTAGTTATGGTCTCTCATGATATAGAATTTTGTGCTAATTATGCAGATAGATGCG
>NZ_JAGHFM010000029.1 GCF_017888745.1 Terrisporobacter sp.
CTATCATACTATGAGATGCCGCTTTATTAGCCATTTCTTGAACTTCTTTTGGATAAGATACACTTGATATAGCAAAATTAGTTATACTGATACCAATTTTTTGCATCTCAAAATCTAAATCTTCTTGAATACCCTTTGATATTTCAAATGCATTAGCTTGAATATTAAATATATCTTTTCCTTCCTTTACAATCCACTTCATAATAACTTGGTCTAACATAGACATTATACGAGATTTTACATCTTCTATTGTAAACTGTTTTTTTACACCCGCTATCTTATCAATTAGTGCTTGATAGTCAGATACTTTACAACAAAAAGTCCCAAAAGACTTTATAGGCATACCCCCTGGAAGACCTTGTGTTGGTATATTAATAGCATTTTTAGTTCCCCATTTTACTGTTAACTCTTTTGTATTAACAAATAAAACTTCTGATCTAATTCCACTATTAAATCCAAATTTAAATCCTTTTAATGTTGATAAAAAAGGTATTATTTCTGATTCAATATCAAAACTACCTTCATCTTTAAATATACCTTCTATTTTTCCATTATACATAAAAATAGCATCTTGACCCATTCTCACAATCAATTTACTACCTTTTTTTATTTCTTTATTATCCCATTTCCAAAATAGCATATCATCTCTAAATTCTTCCCATTCTACTACATTTGAAAATTGACTACCGAAAAAAAACATAACTTTAACCTCCTAAAACAATTGTTTATCGCTAAAGGAAGTAAATATATTATAACTTTCCTTCATTTCTTCAACGATTTCATATTCACCTACTGATGTCATATATTGATTTTCTGGTGATTTATAATTATAAGCTACTTCATCTTCAGATGATGACATATATATACCAAATAATATACCTAGTATAAGAATTATTATAGCAGTAATTTTAGCTATACTTTTTGGATACTCTCCTCTAATCTCTCCTGTTTCGCCATTTATTAAAACATTATATCGTTTATCTTTATACGTATATGCAGTTGAATAGACTGGTACAAATATATGCTTGTATGTTTCATCTGAATAAGATGTGTTAAGTCTAAGAGCTCTTACACAATCATATCTCCTCAATACATCACTTTCTGCTTTAGATCGAAGTCGTCTATTCATCTTAGCAAGTGCCTCATTATGAGCATCCTTTAAATCTACCGTATAGATTTCTGCACAATAACCAGACATATAATCAGGTGAGTATGATACTATATTTCTTGTGCTACTTGGTTGTACTCCTATTAATAGTATTTCATCTAGCTTATTTGATGCACTTACTAGTATATCATCAAAGAAATGATTTATATTACCGCTTGTAGGATACCACCTAGTCTCTATTCTGACTTTTTTCTCTCCATTTTCATCTTCATATTCTACTCTATGATTAATTCCACCCATAGCTGTATAGTGTGTTCTTGTATTAGCATCAAATGTCCAATATGGCATATATATTCCTTGTATTTTGTCTTTTTGATATAAGGTTTTTAATATATTTGGAGCAAGCCATCTTCCTTTTATCCAATTTGTAAATATAGACTCTACTTTATTTTTATCTATTTTAAAAGGAATAACTCCATCTGGAACAATCGAATCTAATTGCTTTTGTGATAAAACATAATGTGATCCGCAATAAGGGCATGTTGTTGCTGTGCTTGTTTTATCTACTTCTACATGAGCTCCACAACCTTCACATTCCATACTTGTTGATGTTTTTTCTTCAACTTTTATCTTTCTCATAGCATGAATATCAAGATTATGTTCCACTATACTTGTAGGATCATTTTCTATGTCTACTTTTGTTCCACAGTTAGGACATTTTAGAGCTTGTACATTTGCATCAAACTCCATTATTCCACCGCAGCCCTCACAATAATAAGATTTACTTATAAGATCACCCCCGTAAAGATTATATCTATAGTCCTAATTTATTTTTTAATGCTTGTAATTCATCATCTATTTCTGAATTAGAAGGCTCGTCATTATCATATTTGCTCATTAAATCTTCTATACTATTTTCTTTTTTAGATGAATTTAATTCAGCCATTGCATTTGCTTCATCTAGTTGTCTATTTATTTTTTCTTCCATTTTGTCAAAAGCAGACATGTTCCCCATCGCCCCATTAGCACTAGAACCTATTTTATTTAATCTTTCTTGTGTTTTTGCTACTGCAAGCTTTGCTTTTAATTGATCTCTTCTTGCATTTAATTCAGCTATATCTTTTACCAGCTTATCATGCATACTTCTCATTTTTGCTGCATTATCTGCTGATATTTCATACGATTGTTGCAAAGTTTCTTTTTTTGAAGTCAATTCTTTTTTCTTTTCTAAAAATAATTTTGCATCTCCATCATTGCCTGATAAAATAGCTTTTTCAGCATATCTTTGCATCTTAGCTACTTCTTCTATACATTCATTTAGTTCACGTTTTGATCTGCTTTCCTCTGCCATTACAGATGCTGTTTCAGCCTTAACCTTACCTAAATCACCTTCTAAGTTTCTTAAGTATTGGTCAATCATTTTTGATGGATCTTCAGCTTTATCTAGTAATGCATTAATATTTGAAGACATAATATCCTTAAATCTCGAAATTATTCCTGCCATAATAAAACCTCCTACTTCTGTTTAAATTTATATTTAATATTTTTATATAATTTTCGTTGTAGTGAAAATAATATTATTATAAAGAGTATATCATAATTTAACATAATTTAAATACGCTAAAATATAGTTTAGTATATGAAAAAATATGTACTTCTATTTTCAAATTATATACAAAAATAATCTATATAATAATAAAAGATAGGATTAATTAATCCTATCTTTTATTATTATATATTTAAGTGAATATCATTAAAATAGTCCTGATATTACTCCATTTTCATCCACATCTATTCTTTCTGCTGCTGGTAATTTAGGTAAACCTGGCATTTTCATTATTTCACCTGTAAGAGCTACTATAAATCCTGCTCCTGCACTTATGTTTAATTGTCTTACTGTTATTCTAAATCCAGTCGGTCTACCAAGTTTAGTTGTATCATCTGACAAGGAATACTGAGTTTTTGCCATACATATAGGTAAATTAGAGAATCCTAAAGTTTCTAAATTAGCTATTTCTTTCTCAGCTTCTTTAGTATAATCAACTCCATCAGCACCATATATTTTTGTTGCTATTGCATTTATTTTTTCTTTTATACTACAATCCAATGGATATACATATTCGAGATCACTTTTTTGATCACAAAGTCTAACAACTTCTCTAGCAAGTTCAACTCCACCTTCTCCACCTTTTGCCCATACTTGAGATACAACAACATTTACACCAAGCTCATTACATCTTGTTTGTATCAAATCAATCTCTTCTTGAGAGTCTGTTGGGAACTCATTTATTGCAACTACTGCAGGTAGTTTGAATACTTTAGTAATATTTTCAACATGTTTTAATAAATTTGGAAGCCCTGCATCTAAAGCTTCTAAATTAACTTCATTTAAATTTTCTTTATTTATTCCACCATTATATTTTAATGCTCTAACTGTAACAACTATTATAACAGCATCCGGTTTTAAATCAGCCATTCTACATTTAATATCTAAGAATTTTTCTGCTCCTAAATCTGCTCCAAATCCTCCTTCTGTTACAACATAATCAGCAAAGTTCATTGCCATTTTCGTAGCTATAACTGAGTTACATCCATGAGCTATATTAGCAAATGGTCCTCCATGAACAAATGCTGGCGTTCCTTCTAATGTTTGAACTAAGTTTGGTTTTAATGCATCTTTTAATAAAGCAGCCATAGCACCATTTGCATTTAATTGTTTTGCAGTTACTGGCTCTCCAGAGTAAGAGTATCCTATGATTATATTGCCAAGTTTTTCCCTTAAATCAGCTATGTTATTTGCTAAACAAAATGCTGCCATTACTTCAGAAGCAACAGTTATATCGAAACCATCTTCTCTAGTAACTCCATCTACTCTTTTTCCTAATCCACAAACTATATTTCTAAGCTGTCTATCATTCATATCTACACATCTTCTCCAAGTAATAGTCTTAGGATTTATATTTAAACTATTTCCTTGATGAATATGATTATCTATCATAGCTGCTAGTAAGTTATTTGCAGCACCTATAGCATGGAAATCACCTGTAAAATGTAAGTTTATATCTTCCATTGGTATAACTTGAGCGTATCCACCACCTGCTGCTCCACCTTTTATTCCAAATACTGGTCCTAATGATGGTTCTCTCAGTGCTACAATTGTATTCTTACCTATTTTTTGTAAGGCATCAGCCACACCTATAGTTGTAGTAGTTTTACCTTCCCCTGCTGGAGTAGGATTAATAGCTGTTGTTAATATTAATTTTGATTTTTTATCACTTTTATAAGTTTTTAATAAGTTATAATCAACTTTTGCTTTATACTTACCATAAAACTCTAAATCATCTTCTAATAGTCCTAGTTTTTTCCCGATTTCTCTAATATGTAGAGGTTTTGCTTCTTGAGCTATTTCTATATCTGATTTAATTTTCATACTACATTTCCTCCAATATTTTAATGTCTAAATTCATTATAATGTAATTTTACAAATTAGTACATAATCCTCAAACAAAACATGAATTTTTTTATTTTTTTTATTTATAAATCTCTATACGTACCATACTTTATTGCTAATTATATATTTTTATTACGTATATTCTTAAATTTTTAATTTATTACTTTAAATTTATACCCTATAACTTTATAACTATAATCATTATTTTTATAATAAATATAAAAAGCTTTCTATATACTTTATTTAAAAATAATGTATATAGAAAGCTTTTTTCACAATATATCAAGTTATTTTACTTATTATAAAACTTCTTCTAAGTACTTATAACTATCCTTTTCTTCTATTTCATTTTTTAACATATCAATAAATTTATCAACTAGAACCTTATCAAAATGAGTTCCGCTACATTTTTTAAGTTCATCTATGGCTTGAGGATAATCTTTTCTTCTGTTATAAGGTCTTTTAGATGTCATAGCATCAAAGCTATCTACTATTGTAAGTATACGCGCAAGATATGGTATTTCTTCTCCTTTTAAATTAGAAGGATACCCTGTACCATCAAACTTTTCATGATGATACCTAATAATAGGAACAATATCATTAAATTTATTCATACTATTAATTAAATCTGCACCAAGTATTGGATGTTGCTTTAATAAATTATACTCACTTTTAGATAGCTTATCTCTTTTATTTAATAAATCTTTAGAAATTTCTAATTTACCTATATCATGAAGATATGCCGCTAAAAGTAAATCTTTTTTACTTTCTTCATCTAAGTTTAAGTATATAGCGAATTTTTTAGCATAAATTACCACCCTCTCAGAGTGTCCATAAGTATACTTATCTTTTTTATTAATCCGATCAATAATTCCAGCTATATAATTTAAAGATTTTTTATCAATGTTGTTATCTATCTCATCTAAAATATTATAATATATCTCTACCCTATCTTTATCAAAAGATTTCGCTCTATATAAAGCATTATCTGCTAACTCGATCAGTTCTTTCTTATTTTTAGCTACAGTTGGATAAGAAGATACACCTATTGATACAGTTAAATTACCACTAGGCTGATGCTCTTGATTTGGAAAAGTTGTATTCCTTATATTTTGTCTAATTAATTCTCCTAAATTTGATGCTTTAGTTTTATCAACATCGTATAGTATTACAGCAAATTCTTCTCCACCATAGCGCGTCACAACCCCTAAGTCTCCTACTGTATCCTTTAACATTTGTCCTAATTTCGTAAGTAGCCAGTCTCCCTTTTGGTGACCATTTATATCATTAAAATTTTTGAAATTATCTATATCCATAAGTAAAAGTGACACTTCTTTATTTAATTTTTTAGCTTTTTTCAAAGATATATCTAACATATCTTGAAAACTCCTATGATTGTATAATCCCGTTAAACCATCTTTTATAGCAAGTTCCTTTAACTTCAGATTATAATCTTTTTCTATCTCTATATATAAAGACAAAATAAAAGAAGTTATTAATAAAGAACTGACTAAAATTATATCTCCTTCAAATGAATTTATAACCTCTATATTAGATATATTATTTGATAATATTAAATTAATAAAATTAAATGATAATATTATTAAAGATACAGCTATAGCAATTATAAAACTTATTATTTTCTTATACTGTATTGATGATATTAGTA
>NZ_JAGHFM010000030.1 GCF_017888745.1 Terrisporobacter sp.
GGATCTTTATATACCTTTTTATTTCCTCTCACACCAGGATCTTGTGGCCCTTTATACTTATCTAGCTCTTCATTTATATTTCCAATTGCCCAAATTAACATAAATGCATCATCAAAAAATCCTATTGGTCCAAATAATATTTCTGGAATTATATCAATAGCAAATACAAAATATATTAATACTACTACAAAAGAAAAGAATATCTTAGCTTTTCCAAATATTGAAACATTCCTATCACTAAAATAATCTGCTAACTTAGGTAAATTTTTAATCAGGCCAAATCCAAACTTAGCATCTTTAAATCTTACTAATACCCTTTTAAAACTATATAATATGCCGTCTCTAGTATTTGTAGATCTGTTCATCCATCATTCTCCTTAAGGATTAATATTTCATCAAAACTAATTGTTTATACAATATATTAAATCAAAAAATGACTATATACAAGATGTTTTTAAGTTAAATAAACCTTACTCAATAATTAGACCCATTAGTCTTGTTAACTCTAATCCTTGACTCGCATTTACCTTCAGCTTATATAATTCTGGTATACCTATTTCTATACCGTCAATTTCACAATTAGATAAATCTACTCCTTCTAAATAAGTTTTTGTAAACACAGTCTTTTTTAAATCACAATCATCAAAATACATATATTTATTTTTAACTTCCATGAAGACACTTGATTCAAAGGACGAACTTTCAAAATTCACTTTATTAAGTTTACTGAAAGAAAAACTACTGTAATCTCCTAATATGTTTTTAAATAAACAATCTTTTAAATGAGCATCTTCTAACTTAGACCCAATAATTTTACAATTTAAAAATTCACTTCTAAAAATACTCCCTTCAGAAAAATCTATATTAGATAAGTCACACTTTTCAAATACCACATCTTGCAAGTCTATGTATCTAAAAGTACAATTATCAAAACTTACATTTCTAAATATGCAACCATCAAAAGATATTCTAGATTCATCTATACTTGGAATATCAATATTTTCTATTAACTTATAATAAATTTTTTCGTCATCTTCTATCAAAGCTAATAATTCTTCTACATTATCAATAACCTCTAAATTTGTACTAACCTTGGCCTTTTGAATTTTTTTCAATTTACTCATCTCCATCCATGAAATTCTTCTTCTCTATGGGAAGAATTATTATTTTATTAAATTATATTAACATTTATTAATTTCTTTACTTAAAATTTTACCATCTGCATATTTTTCTAATAATTCACAAGCTTCATCCATATATTTTTCTAATTCATCCTCTCCATTAAAGGAAACAATATTCATTAAAATATGTTTTGCATCAGCAGTAATCATAGCTCTTTCTGAATCTGATGTAGTGCTACCAAACTTACCTTCTTCATCATAAAATACTGGTAAATTAGTAATATTTAATTCTCCTTTACCTATTCCCGCATAAGTTTCTCCTTCATCAGCAATAGTAAAATGAATTTCTCCTCTTAACTTATCTAAATCATAAGTTCCCACAGAATAAGCTGACTGTAGAGAGATTAGATTATTTATATCAACTACATTGTTAACTTTATATAAACCAAGTCCCCTAGCTATTCTTCTATATAATGCTTCAGAAGATAATCTATATCTCGATGGATCTTTTCCAAAAGCTTTATATGCCACCCTTGAATCAGCAATATTTTTTATTTTTGAAATTTCTTTAACGTCAATTTTATTTTCTATAGCTTTAGCTTGTTCATCTATAATTTTCCAAAGTTCTTCATTTGCTTCATTATCTTCTTTTACCACTACTATAGATTCTATTGAACCTATGGCAATATGATTACATTTTTCAATTATTTTTTCATCTATAATTATTTTCATTTTTATATCCCCTTTTCTATTTATTTACAAATGATTATACTATAAAAATTGTTTTTTTTCATTTTTACCAAATTTTATGATAACTACTCTCTCTCATTATGCTAAAATTATAGAAGATAAAAATATTATATTTAGAGGTGTTAATATGTTAAGTGAAAAATTAGAACTAGCTTTAAACGAGCAAATAACTTTTGAATTCTACTCTTCATATACTTATCTAGCAATGGCAGCATTTTGTGAATCATCTGATTTAAGTGGATTTGCTAATTTTTTTAGAGTTCAAGCAAAAGAAGAATTAGATCATGCTACAAAATTATATGATTATGTTTTCCAAAAAGGTGGTACTGTTATACTTGGGGAAATAGCTAAACCAAAGGAAAAATATGATAGCATGTTAGATGTATTTGAAACTGGTTTAAATCATGAAAGAGAAGTTACTAAAAGATTCTATAATTTAGCTGATATAGCTAGTGAAGAAAGAGAACACGCTACAATGAGTTTCTTAAGATGGTTTATTGATGAACAAGTAGAGGAAGAAGATAACTTCCATTCTATATTAAAAAAAGTAAGAAGATGCGAAGGAAATCCAGCTGCTCTTTATTTATTAGATGATGAATTAGCAGCTAGAGTTTATACTCCTTTAAATAATACTAATAACTAAAATTTGCTTAACTCATATGGAAAACAGCCTTAAAAAACAGGTTTGTTGCTCCACTAAGCGGTTAGAAATTATAAAAATATTCAACAAAAAAGTTACCTTTAATGTTTTCATTTTAGGTAACTTTTTTATTAAATTTTAATTAATATTATTAAAATTTATTTTTATCACTTTTCAACTTATAAAAAAATTCTCTTTTCAAAAATAATTATAGTATTATAATTATGTTAGACAAATCCTATTAAAAAGGAGCCATATTATGAGTGGATTAAAATTAGAAAGTAAAAATAATCTAGAAAAAAATATACTTAGAGTTTCAACAGAATTATTTTTGACTCAAGGATATGATAAAACAACTATTAGACAAATAGCTGAAGAATCTGGTATAGGTAGAGGACATTTATATTATTACTTTAGAAAAAAAGAAGATATATTAATACACATCTTCAAGCAAATCTTAGATAAAATCTACGATGATGTTATAAAAAATAGTGATGATAAAAATGAAGTATTGCTAAGCTATGCACTTATTCAATGCATTTATACTTATATTCTAGTCTTTAATGAAAACTTATTTAGAATATATCTAGAAGGGTCTAAGGTAGATATTATTAGAGAAGAAGCTCAAAATATTTTAATTGATTTATGTAAAAGAAAATCAAAAGATTTAAATCATACTTTAAAAGAAAAAGATCTTTACTTAAGTGTTACTATTGGATATGCAGGAGAATGTGAACTATTAAAAAGATATTATCATGGAGAAAAGTATTTTGATATTGATTCCATAGTAAAAAGTATTACCGCTACTCGCTTGAATTTATTAAATATTATTGATAATGATAAAGTTAATGAAATAGTTGATAAAGCTATGTATGAAGCAAAAAAATTCGATTATCATAACATAATAGATAAGCTATATTATTTTGAGTTTTAAGATGAACGATGTAAATTGTTCATCTTTTTTTTAGATATTTTTAGATTTTTTTTCCATATTTCTTCTTGACTTCTATTTGGGCACGCCCTATAATCATATTAGTAATTTGGGCACGCCTAAAAACTGTTGAATATTGGAGGGATTAAAATGGAAAAAATTGCTCAAAAAATTGCAAAGCATAGTAAATCAATTTTGATGTTTGCACTTATCTTATTAATTCCATCCATTTTTGGTTATATAAAAACAGATATTAACTACGATATCTTAAGTTATTTACCAAATAATATTTCTACTACACAAGCTGAAAAAATTTTAAAAGATGATTTCGGTTGTGGAACACTAGCTATGTTAATTGTAGAAAATATGGATGATAAAGATGTTGCTAAAATCAAAGATAAAGTTGCAAAAGTTGATGGCGTTGAAGAAGTTTTATGGGTTGATGATTTTATGGACTTATCAGTTCCAAAAGAAATTTTACCAAAAGATATGACAGACTTTTTATACAATGGTGATAAATCTACAATGATGATTGTAAAAATGGAAAAAGCCACAGGTGATATAAAAACTCAAAATGCTGTATCTTCTATTAGAAATATAGCTGGTAAACAATCTTTCTTAAGTGGCATGTGTGGAATTTTAAAAGATACAAAAGATCTAGCTGATAAAGAAGTTCCTTTATATATATTAGCAGCTAGTATTTTAATTTTAATAATATTAGGTCTTACTTTAGAATCATCTGTCATTCCTATAATTTTTTTAACAAGTATTGGTATGGCAGTTATATATAACTTTGGTTCAAATATTATATTTGGAGAAATATCATATATAACCAAAGCCCTTGCCGCTGTTTTACAGTTAGGTGTTACTATGGATTACTCCATATTTTTATTGCATCGATATGAAGAAGAAAAATATAAGTATCCTGATGATAAGAAAACTGCTATGGCAAAGGCAATTACAAATACTGTTACTTCAGTATTTGGTAGTTCTATAACTACTATTGCAGGCTTCTTAGCTTTATGTGTTATGGAACTAGGATTTGGTAAAGATATTGGATTAGTAATGGCAAAAGGTGTATTAATAGGTGTTATAAGTACTGTTACTATACTACCTTCTTTTATTCTTGTATTTGATAAACAAATTGAAAAATACAAACATAAAACTATCTTACCAAAATTTAATAAAGTATCTAAAGGTGTAGTTAAACATTATAAAAAATTATCAATACTATTTGTAATAATTTTTATACCTGCTTACTTTGGATATAAAAATGCTGATGTTTATTATAATCTAGACGAAAGTTTACCAGATGACTTTCCATCAATTATAGCTACAAATAAAATGAAAGTTGATTATGATATGGAAAGTACAAACTTTATCTTAGTAAAAGACTCTGTTGCTCCTAATGATATAAGTGAAATGATAAAAGAAATAGAAAATATTGATGGTATTACTTCCGTTATAGGTCTTGAAAAATATATAGGCCCAAGAATTAATCAAGATTTCTTACCACAAGATATTTTAAGTGAAATTAAATCTAACGGTTATGAAGAAATACTGGTTAATTCAAAATATAAGGCAGCTACTGATGAATGTAATGATCAAATAGAAAAATTAAATAAAATAGTTCATAAATATGATAAAGACGGATTAGTTGGTGGTGAAGCACCTCTTACTCTAGATTTAATAAAAATTGCAAACACAGACTTTACAAAAGTTAATGCAGTATCAATAGCAGCCATATTTATTATAATTGCTGTTTTATTTAAATCATTATCTCTTCCAGTTATTCTAGTTTTAGCTATTGAATGCGCAATTTTTGTTAACTTAGGTATCCCTTATTATACAGGAACTGTAGAGCCATTTATAGCATCTATAGTTCTTGGTACTATACAACTCGGAGCTACTGTTGATTATGCAATACTTCTTACTTCTAGATTTAAAGAAGAAAGAAATAATGGTTATGGTAAATTCGAAGCAATGGAACGCTCTATAAGTGGTTGCGCACCTTCTATATTAACTAGTGCTTTAACATTCTTCGGAGCTACTGTTGGTGTAGGTTTATTATCAAAACTTGAGATGATAAGTTCTCTTTGTTCTCTAATGTCAAGAGGAGCTATAGTAAGTATGTTTATGATTATATTTATATTACCAGCCATACTACTATTATTTGAAAGTTTAATAATTAAAACTAGTAAAAATTTCATAGATAAAAATGACTTAGCTAAGGAAACTAATTAATTTATGGGGGTTTTAAAATGTTTAATAAAGAAATTAAAAATAAATCTGTTGCTCTTGCAACTGTAGTATTAATGTTAGGAAATACATCTTGTATATTTGCGGATAGCAATATTAATAAAGACGAAACTGTTTATTCTATTTTAGATGAAAATGGTAATGTTAACAAAAATATTGTATCAGCTTGGATTAATTCTTCATCTACTTTAGGAACTATACATGATATAAGTGATTTAAATAATATAAAAAATATAAAAGGTGATGAAAAACCTAAAATTGAAGGAAATAAAGTTACTTGGAATATTAAGGAAGATGACTTATACTACGAAGGCGAGAGTAATAAACAACTGCCTATTGATGTAAATATTAAGTACGAATTAAATGGAAAAGAAGTCAATCCCAAAGATATCCAAGGTAAAAGTGGTAAATTTAAAATTACCCTAACTTTAAAAAATAATGAAAGCAGACATGTAACCGTAAATGGTAAATCTAGAACTATATACGTACCTTTTATAACTGCATCTGAAATTATTTTGAATAGAGATAATTTTAAAGATATAAAAACTAGTACTGGAACTTTATTAGATGAAGGAAGTAATGCTGCTATTACTTTTGTATCTATTCCTGGATTTAAAGAATCTCTTGATTTAGATAATAAATTATCTAGTTATTTAAATTTGAAAGATAATATTACTATAGAGGGAAATACTACAAGCTTTGAAACACCAAGTATAATGATAGCTGCAACTTCTGATGTTTCTAAATATTTAGAAGATATAGATTCAGATACTAGCTTTGGAGATTTAAAAAATTCCTTAGATAAATTAGAAGAAGGTGGTAAAAGTTTGGTAGATGGTGCTGAACAAGTAAGTAAAGGGGCCAATACACTAGATACTAATTATAAAGAATTCAATAAAGGAGTGAAATCTTTAGATGAAGGTATAACTACTCTAAATAATGGTGCCTCTACTTTACTTAATAATTTGCCAAAATTAAATAATGGTGCTGCATCTTTAAGTAATGGACTTTCAACTTTAAGTTCATCTTCTAGCAAATTAAGTGATGGCGCTAAACAGGTTAGTGATGGTGTTTCTAAATTAGATAATTCTTACTCTACCCTTGATAATGGTATAAATTCTTCTTATGATGGTGCTAGCAAATTAGAAGCTGGGGCCACAAAATTAGAAAGCGGTGCTATATCTCTAAAAAATGGCTTAAACAGTGGTAGTACAGGAGTTAAAGACTTAATCAACTCTACTGATAAAGTGACTTCTCTTGCTGACTCAGTTTCTAGTGTATCAGAACAACTAAAAAATAGTAATGGAAGTTCATCATCTACTAATGCACAAATACAATCTCTAGCTTCTAGGGCTTCTGAATTAGGTGATGATAAATTAGCTCAAGATATATTAAATCTTGGTAATACTATCAGTGCACCATCTAATAATTTACAATCAGCAGCTGCTACATTAGATCAAATAAGTGGAGGATTAAAAAGTATAGCAAGTAGTCAAAATCAAGGTTTACAAATTCTATCAAATGGTATTCAGTCCGCTATATCTGGAGCAGAATCTCTTGCTAATGGTATAACAGATCTAAAAAATAATTTATCTAACTTGAAAGGCGGTCTAGGAAATTTGAGTACAGGTTCTAAATCTGTTTCCGAAGGCTTAAAATCTTTAGTCTCTGGTAGTAATTCCTTGAAAATAGGTTCTTCTCAATTATCTTCTGGTGCAAATTCTGCATATGAAGGTAGCAAAGAACTATTAACTGGAACTTCAGCTTTAGTAGATGGAGGTAATAGTCTTGGAAGTGGTGTAAAAGAACTTAAAAATGGTTCGTCACAATTAGCTTTTAATTCAAATAAAATTTTAGATGGTATAGGTAGTTTAGCAAATGGATCAAATGAATTATATAAAGGTGCAAATAAATTTAAAACTGAAGGGTTAGATAAGTTATCAAGTGAAGGTAATAAATTAATAAGCGATATAGATGGAGCTATGGAAGTAAAAGACAAATTAATTGAAGCTGCTAAAAGTTACGATAACTTCTCTGGTATAGATAAAGATATGAATGGAAGTGTTAAATTTATTATGAAAGTTGAAGAAAAAGATAAAAAATAAATTTAATTAGTAAGTTTTTATCTAATTCTAAAAAAGAGTACAGATTTATAATAATCTGTACTCCTTTTTAATTTGAAGATTTATGCATTAAAAACATAAATTGTATTATAATAAATCTAGAATTTAATATTAGATTTTCAAATTTGAGAGGAAATAAGATGAACAAAGAGCTAATCATAGAAAAAACTAAAATATTTGTGAAAGATAAATTATATGGTGAAGGCTCTGGACATGACTGGTTTCATATAGAAAGAGTTTATAACTTAGCAACATATATTTGTGAAAAAGAAAATGGTGATGAATTCATAGTAAAAATGACTGCTCTACTTCACGATATTGATGATTGGAAATTTAAGAAAGAAAATAATACTGATACTACAGTAACAGAAAACTTCTTAAAGTCTATGAATATAGATGAGAAATATATAAATATAATATTAAACATAATAAAAACTATGTCTTTTAAAGGTGGTGTAGTTGATTCTACCCAACATACTTTAGAAGGAAAAATTGTTCAAGATGCCGATAGATTAGATGCTATTGGAGCTATTGGTATTGCAAGAACATTTGCTTATGGTGGTAGTAAAAATAGACTTATTTATAATCCAAATATTAAACCTATAGAATACACTTCTTTAGATGATGTAAAAAATAAAGATAACCATACTGTAAATCATTTTTATGAAAAGCTATTTAAGCTAAAAAATTTAATGAATACTGATACTGCAAAGCATATAGCTCTAGAGAGACATAGATTTATGGAACTTTTCTTAGAAGAATTTTACTACGAGTGGAATTTTCACAAATAATTATTTAGTCATATAATTCATAATACTAGAAAAGACTATTGTAAAATATTTTTTAATTGCTTTACAATAGTCTTTTCTTAATACATATCATTATAGCTTTGACTAACTTTTTCAAGTCCTCTTTGTTTCATTATCTCAACAGAATTAGCCTCAATTATTATGCTTTCATTTTCTTTTTTTAATATCCCAACAACCTTTATCCAGTCATTTTCCTTTGGAACTTCACCATTCCATTTGAATTCAAAACCACTCATAACCTCTTCTGTATGCATTTCATCGTCATGTTCATGAGCGTTATCAGTTAATCTGTAAACATAGAAATTTTCATTATTCTTATCATTATAATATTTTGTGAACATTCCTTCTATTTCAATAGTTTTTCCTAAATATTTATTTTCATCTAAGTATATATCATAAATATAATCCATATATACTTTCTCCATTACTTTTATTACTTCTAAAGATGTATCCTCTACATTATTTTTATCTGATGTACCTACATTTTCATTATTTTTATTACATCCAGTTAATAAAATTGTCATGCAAATAACTATTATTAATGTTTTTATTATTTTATTCACGTCTTATTCTCCTTATTATTATTCATCCATTCACATATTGTTATTATCTATAATTATACTTAATCATAGCTATTACGTATAATATTACTTCAACTTTTTATTAAAACTTTTAATATCTTGGACATTATTTCTAAATTTGAATATATAATATTATATAGAGTTATTTAATCTAAATTTTTAATAAAAAAGGACGAGTATCATGAAGATCTCAAAAAATACAAATAAAGTTTTTTATGCTATTTTTAGTACACTCCCCTTACTAGCAACTCTTTTTTTATATCCTATAATTCCAGATAGAATCCCTGTTCACTACTATCCTGATGGAGTTATTGATGGTTGGGGAAGTAAAAATCAATTATTTATAGTCCCATTAATTATTATAACATTTGTTCTTGTTCAGCCAAGATTATTTACACTGACATTCAATCATAAACAAGAGGATAGTATTACTAAATATAATAATTATTTCTTTTTAATAATCTTAAATATTTTAGTTTATATAACACTTTATATAAGTATAAATTATGAAACATGTTTAAATAAATTTAATTTTTTTAATTTTTTTAGTTGTTCCCTTTGCCTAATATTTGGTTTTATAGGTAACTATATTCCTTACTCTAAAAGAAATTCTAGCTTTTCAATAAGAACAAAGTGTACTTTAAAAAATGAATTAATATGGAGAAAAGTTCATAATTTTTGTGGTTTAGTATGGTTAAGCGGAAGCATAGTATTTTTTCCAATGTTTATATTTAACAATGGATATTATTTAACTTTTATAACTTTACTAATGCTATTAATATTTATAATATCTCCAATAATTTATATTCATTATTTAAACAAAAAAAGTATAAATGATAAATTTATAAAAAAGCATAAAACAATGCGTCAATATCATTTAAAAATATAAATATTAAAAAGGCTATGAAAAAGTATTAAAACTCTTTCCCATAGCCTTTAATTTAATTATTTTTATTCTTGCATTACTTACAAATTATATATATTTAAAATTTTTCTTCCCTAAACTTATAATGTATTTTTTCAAATATTTCAATAATTTTAGGGTCAAAAGATTTTCCCTTTCCTTCTAGGATTATTTCTAATGCATGCTCATGTGAAAAAGCTTCTTTATAAGGCCTTTTTGTTGTTAGAGCATCATATACATCTGCTACCGCCATTATCCTTGCACTTACAGGTATTTCTTCTCCTTTTAGACCTTGTGGATAACCACTTCCATCCCATTTTTCATGATGATAGTAAGCCATGTCTTTTGCAACATCTAAGAAACTTTCACAATTAGCTTCATTTATCATTTTTTGTATAGTTTGACCACCAAGTTCGGCATGATTTTTCATATGCTCGAATTCTGCATCGTCTAAACGTCCTGCTTTAAAAAGTGTTGCATCATTAATACCAATTTTCCCCACATCATGTAACGGCGCTGAACGAATTACATCTCTCATATAATCAGGTGTTAATATATCAGCATATAATCCTGATTTAATAATTTCATCAAGTAATATTTTCACATAGCCAGCAGTACGCTTTATATGTCCTCCAGTATTTTCATCTCTACATTCCACAAGTTCTGCTATAGATAACATCATTACATCTTGTAAATGTTCTATCATCTCCGTTTTTTCACGAACTTTTTCTTCTAAGTCATTCTTATACTCACTAATTTCTAAATGTAACTTAACCCTATTTATTATAGATTTAGGAATATCTCTCAATATTACATCAACTGCACCTAATTCAAATCCTCTAAACCCTTTATTAATATCTACTAATTCACTAATTAGTAGAACTGGTACATTATCTAATCTAGGGTCTTTTTTTATTTCAGATAATGTTTCATATGCATCAATATCAGGCATATTAACATCTAATAAAATCAAATCTGGTACATTTTTATCTAAGAATTTTAAAGCTTGAGTACTAGATATTAATAGAGTTACTTTATAAAAAGGTTTAAGAATCCTTTCAAAAAGTTCCAAGCTAGATATATTATCTTCTATAATTACTATATGTTTTAATTTCATTAAACTCCCCCACACTCATTACCTTTTTATAACTAATCCCTTTTATTTTAATAAAAATTAACAAATTTTGTAATTATATTATATACTTATTCTATAATTTCTTACAAGTAAAAAATTATATGTATAAAAAAAATAATCCTTTCATTTTGTGAAAGGATTTTAATATTAAAAATTATATATTATATTTTGTATGAGTCCAATTTATATTATCAACATATTCCTTAACTAAATCGTAACACATGTTAGGATGTATAGTTTCTTCTGTTGATATTGTTATAGTAGACATTGATATTGCAAATTTTAATGTGTCTACTAGAGATATTTCTTCCATATAACCATGAGCTATACCTGCTACAAAAGAATCTCCTGCTCCTGTAACATTTACAACTTTTACATCATTAGCTTTTAATTTACCTTCTTCTACTCCATTGTTATAGTATATTCCATCTTCATCTAATGTTATAAATACATTTTTTATACCTAAATCAACAAAGTACTTTCCGGCTCTTCTGATATCTTCATCAGTTTTAATTTCAAATCCACACATAATTTCAGCTTCATATCTATTTGGCTTTATTGTATGGAAATTTTTAATTAAATGTTTTACTCCTTCAGCTTTTGCAGCAGAAACTGGATCTAGTATAAACTTAGTTTCTCCTTTGAAGTTCTCTAATATATATTCTACTATATCTGGTCTATCTGAATCTAAAATCATATATTCAGAATTTCTTATAATGTCGGCTTTAGAATCAATGAATTCTGTAGTAAATCTATCTATAATTTTCATATCTACTACCGCTGATACCATTTCTCCTTCATGATTAAGTATCGCCATATAAGTTGGTGTATGACCACCTTCTATTATCAAAGAATCACTCATGTCGTAATTCATAAGCTTTGAGTATTCAATCATTCTTTTACCAGTTTCATCATCACCTAAGATTGATATAAACTTTGTATTAACTCCTACTCTAGACATACATTCAGCTATGTTTCTGCAAACACCTCCAAAAGAAGTCTTTACTTGGCCTGGGTTAGAGTCATTACATCTATAATTATTATCCGTAAATCCGCAAATATCAAAAACTGATACTCCGAATACTAAAGCATAGGAATTTGTATTGTTCATAATGTAATCGTAACCTTTCTAAGAAATTATTTTTATATTTTATCATATTTCTAACTTAAATTTCTACAAATTTCATCATTTTAAACTGTATTTTTTTAACAATACTATTACAGTTGTATTTTATCCTATATATTAAAACTTATTAGTATGTAGATTCTTTTTATCTTTTTTAAAAATTTTATTTTGCTATATTTCCATAATAAAAAAATAAGTAAAATGCTCATCTTTTTAACATTTAATTGTAAGAAGTTAAATCCATATAAATTTCATAATCTTTTTATCTAACGATTCTTTATACTCTTTTCTAAAATAATCCCAACCATTATAAATTGAATTTACATAATTCTATATCCATGATTAGGACTTTTATATAAACAAAGTAATATATAGTAATAACTTTCTGTTAAAGGTTCATGTTTTTTAATCAATGTATATCTATCTAAAATACTTAAAATATATATACAATATAATTAGATAATAAATATATTTAGTAAAATGGAGGGTCTTAAATGGATAATATTATAGTCATATATAAATCTAAATATGGTAGCACAAAAAGATATGCACAGTACTTATCTAAAAAACTTAATTGTAATTTATTAGAAGAATCTAAAGTTAATAAAGATACGTTGGATAAGTATAATACTATTATTTATGGTGGTGGAATTTATGCTGGTAGAATTAACGGACTAAGAACTATAATAAACAATTATGAAAATATAAAATATAAAAATGTTATAGTGTATACTGTAGGTATTACAAATCCAAACGATAAAAAAACTTATGATGATTTAATAAAAAGAAACTTTACTGAAGATATGATTACTAAAATACAAGTTTTTAACTTATTAGGAGATATAAATTATAGCAAACTTAATTTTTTCAATAAAATAATGATGTATGCTTTAATAGGATTTATAAAGAAAAAGGATGAAAGTAAAAGAACTGATGACGATAAAAAAATATTAGAATCTTATGGCAAATCTTTAATTTTATTTAATGAAAAATCCATAAAACCTATAATTAATCATATAAAGACTTTATAATATAAATTAGATTGCAAACTATAATAAAAAAGGCCTCACACTATTTTTAGTAGTATAGGCCTTTTATGGTAAAATTTTCATTACTAAATATAACAATTTATTATTTTTCTAACTATCAAATTTAACAAAACTACTTTGTATGATACTATACTTTTGTTAATTATTTAATTGTACTAAATTTATAAACAGTCTTTTGTATATATTCTTTATCTTTATTTAATATAGAATTTTCCATGAAACACATATTTTCCCCTATAGGTTGAGCTTGTGTTTCAAAACATATTCCATGTCTAATATGAGGAGCTTCTCCTGTATATGTTATTTTTTCGTGTTCCCAATTCATAGTATATACAACTACACAATCTTGGTTCGTTTCTATGGTCATATTTCTTTTGGATTTTTTGTCCTCTAAATAAATATTTTTATCATTATTTAATAAAAAAGCATGATCATATCCATTTCCTATTCTAATTTGCTCATGATTTTCATCAATATCTCTTCCTATTAATTTTAATTTTCTAAAATCAAAAGGTGTTTTTGTTACATCAATTTTTTCTCCGGTTGGAACGCAAGTTTCATTAAGTTCCAATATATAGTCACTATCCAACTGTAAATAAGAATCTGTAACTGGTTCCTTAATGTTTCCACTTAAGTTAAAATACGTATGATTTGTCATATTAACCAAAGTATTTTTATCACTTTTAGCTCTATAAATTTCTTCAATTTTATAATCTTCATAAATATTAAAAATAACACTGACATTTAAGTTACCTGGGTAATTTTCTTCCATATCCTTAGATAATGTATTTAAATTCAAAGTAACACAGTTATCATTTTCTTCAATTTCTACCTTCCATATTCTATGACTAAATCCTTTATCTCCACCATGACCTTGATGAAGTCCATAGTTCTTATTTAGTTCATATTCATTTTCATCGATTATTATTTTACCTTCATTAATTCTTCCTGAAGTTCTACCAATAATAGCTCCATAGTAATATGGATTTTCAATATAATCATTTATATATTCATAAGCTAACACTATATTTTCCAAATTATTATCTTTATCTGGAGTGATTATTTTTGTAATAACTCCTCCTAAATTAAGTATTTCTACCTCAAATCCATTTTTAAATTTTATATTATATGCTACAATTTCTTCATTATTTAAACTTCCTACAATACTTTTTTTATACTTCATGAGTTTTTTCCTCTCCAGCAAAAAGCTTAAGACTGTCTAAATATTTATTTATAGCTTTCTTTCCGTCTTCATCCCATTTAAATACTCCACAATGCTCTAAAACTTTTTCAAATACAAAACCAACTTCATCTTCTATAATAGAATCTATATTCTTTTTATCTATGTAGTTGTATTTTTCTTTTATTTCATTAAACCATGCTAAATGAGGTATCAAACTTTCGTCTTCCTTCATGTTATATTCCTTAGAACTATCTAATAAAAATTCTTTTATTTTTGTTAACTCTTCTTTTAATCTAGCTGGTAAAACCGCTAAACCTAAAACTTCTATTAAGCCTATATTTTCTTTTTTAATATGATGGAGTTCTTTATGAGGATGGAAAATTCCATCTGGATAATTTTCATCACATCTATTATTTCTAAGTACTAAATCTAATTCAAAATTACCTTCTCTTTTTCTAGATATAGGAGTTATAGTGTTATGAAGTGTATCATCACTATGTGATAAAATTCCCACATTTTCATCAGAGTAATTTCTCCAATGATTTAATATTTTTTCACCTAATATACTTAATCTATGTCTGTCTTTTCCCTTTATTCTTATAACTGATAATGGCCATTTTATCATTGATATTTTTATATCTTCATAACCTTGAATCTGTATATCATATACATCTTCTGCTTTTGACATAGCAAATTCATATCTTCCACCTTGATAATGATCATGAGTAAGTATAGATCCTCCAACTATAGGTAGATCTGCATTAGATCCTATAAAGTAATGGGGAAATTTTTCTACAAACTCTAAATTTCTATCAAAAGTAGATTTACTTATTACCATAGGTACATGCTCACTAGATAATACTATACAATGTTCATTGTAATATGAATATGGTGAGTATTGTAAATTCCACTCTTCATTTTGTAGTTTAAAAGGAATCACTCTTAAATTTTGTCTGGCTGGATGATTTACCCGCCCTGCATATCCCACGTTTTCTTTACATAATAGGCATTTGGGATAAGATGAACTTTTTATATTTTTAGCTGCAGCAATAGCTTTTGGATCTTTTTCAGGCTTAGATAAATTTATAGTTATATCTATATCACCATACTTTGTATTTGTCTTCCAAGTTATATTTTGAGCTATTCTTGATATTCTAATATAATCACAAGATTTACTTAAACTATATAAATAATCTGTTGCATCTTTTTCGTTAAACTCATAAAATCTATTAAATTTATTAATCACCTGAGATGGTCTTGGCATTAATAATGCCATTATTTTGGCATCTAATAAATCTCTATAAATAGGTGAATTAGATTCTAATATTCCCACTTTATAAGCATAATTCAATAAATTATCCATTACAGGAGTTATATTTTCTAAATCTTCATCTTCTACTTCTGTAATTATATATTCATCTAGTTTAAATAACTCAATAAGAGAGTTTCTCATAAAAGTTATATCTTCTTTTTCAAATAATTTATGTTTTAGTCCAAAGTTTAATAGTCTTTCAAATTCAACATATATATTCATAGCCTTCCCCCTTATATTCCTTAAATAACTCTTTATTATTTTTCAAAACCATTTGGATGATTTTTATGCCATTTCCAAGCTGATAAAATCATCTCTTCAATATTTTCTAACTTTGGTTCCCATCCAAGCTCTTTTCTTGCCTTATTTGAAGATGCTACAAGTTTTGCTGGATCTCCTGCCCTTCTTTCACAAATTTTTGCTGGAATTTCATGACCAGTTACTTTTCTTGCAGCTTCTACCATTTCTTTAACTGTAAATCCATTGCCACTACCTAGATTGTATATATTACTATCACAACCGCCTCTTAATTTCTCCACTGCCAATATATGAGCATCTGCTAAATCTATAACATGTATATAATCTCTTATACAAGTTCCATCATGCGTATCATAGTCATCTCCAAATATAGATATACTTTCCCTTTTTCCAAGTGGAACTTGAAGTATCAATGGAATTAGATGAGTTTCTGGATTGTGATCTTCTCCTATTTCCCCACTTTCATGAGCTCCTGCCACATTAAAGTATCTAAGAGATATATATTTCACTCCATGTGCTAAATCTGCCCATTTCATCATTTTTTCCATAGCAAGTTTTGTTTCTCCATAAGCATTTGTTGGATTAGTTTCATCATTTTCTAATATTGGTATATTTTTAGGCTCACCATATGTAGCAGCTGTTGATGAAAATACTATTTTTTTCACACCGTGCTTTATCATAACTTTTAAAAGCACTTCTGTTCCATGAACATTATTGTTGTAATATTTTAATGGATTCATCATACTTTCCCCAACTAGTGAGTTAGCTGCAAAATGTATAACTTCATCTATCCTATTTTCTTCAAAAACTTTATTTAATTCTTCTTCATTTCTTATATCAACTTTATAAAATTTAGCTTCTTGATGTATTGCCCCTAGGTGTCCATTTTCTAAATTATCTACTATAACTACTTCTTCTTCCATATCTATAAGTTGTCTAACTGCATGACTACCTATATATCCTGCTCCACCACAAACTAATATCATATTATCTCCCCCCTAAGTTTATATTTCTCTAGTTCCTTCTCCTATATTAGCTACATAAAAATCTGCATCATATCCTATTATTTCTTTATATTTTTGTCCGACAACGTTTATAAAATCTTCTACCTTATCTTTTTTTATTATAGAAACTGTACATCCACCAAATCCAGCTCCTGTCATCCTAGAGCCAATAGTACCTTCATGATTTAGTGCTAATTCGACTAATGTATCTAACTCTTTTCCTGTGACTTCATAATCATCTCTAAGAGAGCTATGAGATTCATTCATTAATTTTCCAAAAGTGACTATATCATTTTCTTCTAAAGCATTTACCGCTTTTAAAGTTCTTTGATTTTCATAAACTGCATGTTTAGCTCTTTTTATTCTTATTTCATCTTTTATTAAATGTTTATTTTTTTCAAACTCTTCCTCCGTAAGTTCTCCTAAAGAGTTTATTTTTAATTCACCTTGAAGCTCCCTTAATGCTTTTTCACATTCTCTTCTTCTTTCATTATATTTTGAATCAGCAAGCCCTCTTCTTTTATTAGTATTAGCAATTACTATTACTTCATCTTTTAAATCTACCGTACTGTATTTATAAATAAGAGTATTACAATCTAATAATATAGCTCTATTTTTTTGTCCCATACCTATTGAAAATTGGTCCATTATTCCACAGTTAACACCTATAAAATCATTTTCTGACATTTGACAGAACTTAACTAACTCAACTCTATCTATATTAAATTTAAATATCTCATTTATCATAACAGCCATTAGTAATTCTAAAGATGCCGAAGAAGATAATCCAGCTCCATTTGGTATATTTCCAAATACAACCATATCAAAACCTTGTTGTACATTATATCCATTTTGTCTTAAAATCTCTATTACTCCCTTTGGATAATTGGCCCAATCATGTTCTTTCTCATTTCTTAAGTTATCTATATTAAAACTTATTACACCTTTATCTACAAAATTTCCAGAATACATTCTTACAACTTTATCATCTCTTAATGAAATTGCTCCATAAGTTCCAAAACTTATTGCACAAGGAAAAACATTACCTCCATTATAATCTGTATGCTCACCTATTAAGTTTACTCTTCCTGGAGAAAAAAACGTTCTTACTCCTTCCTCATAATTAAAAGTTTTACTAAAGATTTCTAGTATATTTTTTTTCATAATATCCCCCAAATTTGTTTTTATTATATTATTACTATACTTTCATAATAACAGAAATATATTTGTGTCACAATAATTCTGCTCAATTTTTTTACTTATTTTTTACTTAATTTTTACTTATTTTTTACTTTAGAATATTATTATCCTATATTAGCAATATTAAAAATAAAAGTAGGTTTAACCTGTTAATAATTACATTAACTACAATTATTAACACACTCTAAAAATTCTTTATCAAAAAAAATAGTGATTTCTCAATCACTATTTTTTCAATAAATCTTTTAATTTACTTGTACTTTTTCTTATAACAAGTTCACTTGGTATAATAACCTTTTTACTATATGTTCTTTCTTTTATCATTCTTTCTAATATTAAATCTATGGATGCACTCGCCAAATTCTCTATATGTACCCTAACTGTAGTAAGTGGTGGTATGGTATGTTGAGAAGCTATTACATCATTAAACCCTATTATACTCACATTATCAGGAACCATTAAATTGTCTTCATATAAAGCTCTAAGTACACCAGTTGCAATAGTATCTGTTCCTACAAAAAAGGCTGTAGGCATTTCCTTTTTATTTTCTATAAATTCTTTTGTAGTAATATATCCATCCTCTGAACTTACATTTTTCGTATCCAATACGTAATCTTCATTATATAAGCCTCTCGCTATCATATAACTTTTATAAAATTCTAATCTTTTATCTAAACTTTTTTCTTTATAATCGTCTAATGTCTCAAAACTTCCTATATATCCTATGTGTCTATGGCCTAATTTTATTAAATAATCTAGAGCCATTTCTGTTCCTAATTTAAAATTTATTTTTACAGAGTCATAATTCATATCATCAGGTGAAGAATCTAAAAATACTATATTCTCATTTATATCTTTTAACTTCTTGATTTCTTTCTTTGTAAATTTACCTATAGCAATTATTCCATTTATAGGCTCATTACCTATAAACTTATAACAGTCCTCGCTTTTATATAAATTTACAACTTCTATCTCATTCTCAAAACATTCTTTATCTACCACACTTCTAAGTAATAGATAATATGGATCTTCTAGTTGTTCACTAGGTTCATACATTTCTACAATTCCAACTCTTAATTTATTTACTGACTTAGATTTATTATCTATTTTTCTTTGTTTTAATGTCTTATACTGCATTTCTTCTGCTACATCAAATATTTTTATTTTTGTTTCATTACTAACACTTATTGTAGTATCATTATTTAAAACTCTAGAAACTGTTCCAACAGAAACTCCTACTTCGTCAGCTATTTGCTTTAGTGTTGCCAAATATAATTCCCTCCTCTAGACATATTTTTCCTACTTATTTTTATTTATATTTTATATTATCATATAGATAGTAAATATACAGTATTTTTTACTAACAATCAAAGTATTACTTAGTATACAAACTAGTTTCTATTTAAGTAACTGTAGTGGTTGATATATCTAGAAGATAAAATTTATTTAACTAATCTACTTACTTTCACCTAATTCATTTTTAGTAAATGTCTTTTTATAAAATCTTATAAATACAAATACCGTAGTTAAACACGCTACTATATCAGCAGCTGGCTCTGCCAATAATACTGCTTTCAATCCATCCTCCATTACCATTGGTAGTATGAATATTAATGGAACTAAAAGCATTATTTTTCTTAATAAAGCTAAGAATAAAGATATCTTTGCTTGACCTAATGCTAAGAATGTTTGTTGGCATGATATTTGAGCACCTAATAAGAACATTCCTGCAAAATAAATTCTAATACTCCATGAAGTTATTTCAACTAATTCAGGTTTGTTATTAAATATTCCAACAAATATTTCTGGGAATAAACATAATAAGACAACCATTAATGTTGAGTAAGAAAAAGATGCTATAAATAATAACTTAAATGTTTTTTTAACTCTATCCATTTGCTTTGCACCATAATTATAACTCATTATAGGCTGTGCACCTTGAGTAATTCCCATCAAAGGCATTAATATTAATTGAGATATACTACTCATTATAGTCATAGCACTTACTGCTATATCTCCACCATATTTTAAAAGCTGGTTATTTAAACTAACTAAAACTAAACTCTCCGTTGATTGCATTATAAATGGTGCTATACCTAAAGATATTATCGATATGGCTATCTTTTTATCTAGTGATAGATATTTTTTTCTTATTTTTAAAATACTCTTCTTTCCAAATAAGAAATTTAATACAAATAAAGCAGATACAAATTGAGATATTATAGTTGCAAGTGCTGCACCTTTTACCCCCATATTTAGCGTAAATATAAATATTGGGTCTAAGATTATATTAATAGCTGCACCTATTGCCACAGTAAACATACCAATTTTAGCAAAACCTTGAGTATTAATAAAGGCATTCATACCTAATGATATCTGGACAAATATTGTACCTATAAGATAAATAGATAAATAATCTAATGCATATCCTTTAGTAAGCTCACTAGCACCAAATGCAACAACAATCTGCTCTCTAAATACAAAAAATACAATTGTCAATACAATACCAGTAATTATAAGCATAGCAAAGCTATTACTCATTATTTTTTCTGCGCCATCATTATCTTGCTCACCCATTTTTATGGCAGTAAGAGGTGCCCCACCAAATCCTATAAGTGCGCTAAATGCCGCCACTAATAAAACTATCGGTGTTACTATACCAACACCGGCCATAGCTAAATCACCACTTGGCATTCTACCAATAAATATTCTATCAACTATATTATATAGTAGATTTACTAATTGACCTATTATAGATGGAATAGCTAAACTTACAAGAAGCTTTCCTACACTTCCAGTCCCTAAATCAACACTTTTTTTACTCATAATATTTTCTCCTTACAAATTCTTACAATAATTTCATTCTATTTGATATAATAATCTATATGGTAACCCAACAGTCAAGAGGAGATTTAAAATATGGATATAAATTTAAAATACCTTTCAACAGGTGAGTTCGCAAAACTATGTAATGTAAAAAAACATACCTTATTTCATTATGATGAAATAGGAATACTAAAACCAGAATCCTATGATGACAATGGTTATAGACTTTACTCTTATAATCAATTACAGTTGTTTTATTTTATTTCTGTTATGAAAGAAATGGGAATGTCATTATCAGAAATAAAAATTTTTTTAAATAATAGAACTCCAGAAAAGGTTAAAAATCTATTTGTAAATAGAATCAACGAACTTTCTGATGAGATTAATAAAATAAAAGTTTTACAAGAAGTATTAAAATCAAGAGTTGATAAAATACAATCAGTCTTTAATATTGATATTAATTCTTTGCAAGTCGAATATCAAGAAGAACAACGATTTTTTTTGAGTAAATCTTTAAAAAAAGATATTAATAAAAATCTTTATGCTATGATAAAAAATAATTTTAATGAATTTATTCATAAATATAGTATTGATTATTCCTTATCTACATTAATTGGTATTGATAAGAATGAGAATAAATATAAATTTATACCAGAAAATTTTTTATTTCATAGCCAGGAAGAAATTCCTGCATCAAGATTATTTATAAAAAAAGAAGGATATTATTTAGTTGGATATCACAAAGGTTCTTTTTATACTTTAGAAAATACTTATAAAAAAATGATAACTTATATAGAGAATAATAATCTAATCATGGGAAAATTCTCTTATTCAACAAAACTTCTTGATGCTCTAACTGCAACAACAGAGGATGAACAACTTTTAAAAATAACTATAGAACTAGAAAATAAATTATAAATCACAGAAAAATAATGGCATCTTAAGATGCCATTATTTTTTGTAAGATATTATATTAAATTAAGCAGCTTTTTGAGTCTGCATACTATCTTTTCTTTCTTCATTTTGTTTTTCCATCCCTTTAGCAGATGTTAATAATAATATGAATGCCATAGCAACAAATCCTAGTATTATCATCCATGTTGTATTATATCCAAATGATGATGCCAATACTCCAAATAATACAGATCCTCCTGAGAATCCTACAGCAAATACTAAGTTCATCATACCTAATATTCCACCATATTCTTTTCTACCAAAATATTGTCCAACCATATAAGCTGGTGCCATCATATAAACATATACCGCTAACCCTCTTACTGCAGAGAATAAGTATGCATATACTGGGTTATTTCCAGATAGTAATATAAATATACCTGAAATAAATACAAATATCGCTGATAAAGATAAACATTTTACAACACCTAATTTATCAAATAATATTCCTCCAAGTACATTTCCTCCAAGTGAACAAGCTGCAAATATTGAACCTGCTGTTGCTATAACTTTGGCATCTAGTTTTAATACACCTTGGAAATAATTTGCATATTGTACTGAGTAAGCCGATACATAAAGACCTACAAATAAAAATCCTATTCCCATCATCCAGAAGAATTTATTTCTTTGTGCTTCTTTTAATGTATATGATATATCTATTTCTTCACTATTAGTAACTTCTTTCTGTTCTTTATTAATTCCTTTTACTATATCATCATTACTCTTAGGCATTTTAACTAAAAATAATGCTATTGGTATAGCTGTTATTAATGAAACTAAACCAAATATTAAGTACGATTTAGATGGTCCATTCATAACTAATGAGCGAGTCACTAATTGCTGTAAGAATATATTACCGATTGACCCACCAGCAAATGCTATACCTAAAGCTTTGCCTCTAAAACTTGAGTCAAACCATGAGTTTATTAAAAGTGGAACACCTATAGCAGATATTGTTGCTGTACCAACTTGAACTATTGCAGCAACTACATAGAATTGCCATAACTCTGTACACATAGAGAATAAAGCAAATCCTCCTCCACATAATATTGCCCCTAAAGTATATATTAATTTTAAATTAATTTTAGAGAATAATGTTCCTATTATAGGAGCTGCTATAGCTGATACTATAGTCCCTATTGTAAATAGTAGTGAAAATCCAGTTAAACTAAATCCGTATTTTGATGTTACTGGATGTATAAATAACGGCTGTATATTTGAAGCTATTCCAAATGGTATAGCTTGTATCAACATACATACGATTACCATCATCCAACCTTTTTGTATTCCTTTTTTATTTTTTATTGTATCCATGATTTAAATTACTTTCCTCCCTGAAACTTTCAATTTATATACTCTAATTTATATAAATCTAAGTTCTGTTTTTTCCCATATTATTTGGGTTATTTTTATCTTGTATTAAGATTAACATAACTTATATTTGACAATCCAGAGAATTAAAAGGAGAAATAATGAATTTGTGAATTCATTTTCGTCATCCAATTCATTAAAAAATATTTTTATGGATAAGTTAATTCACAAATATCCTTTTATTAATATATAATAAATGTTATAATTATTTTTTTAATTAATATTGTATTTTCAATAGAAATGAGGTATTTACTGAGTAATAGAACTTTTGGTGCAGTTTTAGAAAATTTACTTTATATATCAAAACAAAAAAAATCATCTTTAGCTAGTTACTTGGGATACGATGTATCTTATATTAATAAATGGATTAATTCAAAAAAATTACCTAGTTCAAAAAGAGCTAAAGAAATATGTAGTGATATAAGCGAATTTATTGTAGATTCTCTAGAAGAAGATACAAAAGAAAATTTAGTTGAATATTTTGAGTTAGATAATTATAATGAAACTTTTTTATTGGAATATCTAAAAGATACATTAATAAATGTTTATTATCAAAGTTCTAATGACACTGGTAATCAAAATCTTCCTAAGACCTCTGTGTCTCAAGAATATTACAATAGTAATTCACAAGTAAGGCCAGAAGTTATTAGAAAGATTATTCTTCAGGAAGTAAACTCTCATATAAATTCTTCTGAAGAAATTCATATAATTATATCTCTAAATTTATTTACTATAAACCACAAAGATAAAATATCACTTGTTAACATGAAGAAATTTTTCTATGAATTAAGCAAAGAGTGCAATATTAAGATAGACTTTTTAATGGGATTCTCTGGTAATAATAATGAAGAAATTTTAAACTCTTTATTAACTATAAATATATTATCTTCATATCCTAAACTTAACTTTAATTTATATAATTGTGATGTTAGCTCTTCAACAGCAATTTTTGTAATTAAAGATAGATTCTTATGCACTACTATTTTTTCTGATGATGGTGAATGCTTAATAAGTACAACTTCTAAAGAAAAAACTTTAATTGATGAATTTTATTTCAACTTAGAACACAAAGTAAAAAATAAAAGGAATAGCCTTTGCCATAAAAAATCACCTGTAGAAATGATAGAAGATCAAACTTATATTCAATATATAATGAATAATGAACTTAGATGCCTTCTTGGTTCTATTAATGAATTCTTCATGCCACAAGATTTATTTTTAGAAATTGCAGAGAGGCTATTTGGCGATGATCCTGTATTAATGAACGAACTAAAAAAAATTAATATATTTTTGCATAATGCTACATATAAAAGTAAGCTAAAAGTTCTTATATATGAATCAGAGCTTCGAAAATATATGTCTTCAGGATGTCTTCATTTCTTTAATACACCGGTTACATTATCGTTTAAAGAAAGAGAACGACACATTGCTTTTATCGAAAAAATACTAAAAGAAAATAATGATTTGGAGATTAGATTGGTAGATGGTAATTTTATAGAAGATTTTAGACATGCAGACAATCCTTCTTTTTATCTGTCTAAGAATTTAAAGTTTATAAAAGTTCATCCTGTATCTGGTAAAAATGAATACTCTATATTAAGAGATAATGCCATAAAAAAAATGGCAGATAATCTATTTGAACAACTTTGGAACTATGAAAATGACTTAATTCTAATTGAAAGAGAAGATATATTGGAAAGAATTGCAAAATCTATTAGTTATACAAGAATCATTAGTGAAAATTTAGGCGAAGATATCCACTAAAAAAACTGGAGAAATTTACCATCTCCAGTTTTTTATTTAACCTGTTATAATTTTCGCTTCACCTAGCTACAAACCCACAGATATATACATTTAATATCTTACATAAGTACTTCCATCTAATGATTGAATAGCAGTTAAATTGGATGCATCTCCTAGCATATACACTGTATATACCTTTTGACTTTTCAAATCTGGTTCAAGTCTTAACAATTCTTCATCATTTTGAGCTATATTTATTCTTAAATCATAATTTCCTGATGAAAGTTCTAAATACTCAGTAGCATCTAAAAATCCTACATCTGTGAATGCTAAATTTGAATCTATATATGCATCAACTTCAGGTGCATCTGGTGACAAGTTTATTAATCTTAACCTACTCATATCTACTGGCAAATTATTAGGATTTGATTCCATATAAGATACTAATTGTAAATCATTTAAAAATCCTACAGCTGCAACTGTGACAACTTGTTTTTCTGGAATTTGTACATTTTGCATTAAAATATATTTTCCTTTTTCCCCCTCTGGATAAACTTCTATCTTATAGTTTCCCATTGAAAGTGGCATATATTCTGTAAAATTTCCAAATGCTAAACTTTTAAATACAAGATTGTTATTAATATAAATATCTACTGGTGGTGCATCTGGTGATGCATGAAACACTCTAACATAAGATGCATTCGTATCGTTTCTAATAAACATAAGATGTTATCCCCCTATATAAATCATAAATTCAATAATACTCTTTTACTATTAAATGTATGATTTATATTTTATTTTGATACAAAGGATAAATACAGTTGACAATAATTACCAAATAGTATATTATTAAATTAAAAATAAGATAATTAATAATTATATTACGAAGATATAGAAATAAGTCAGAAGGCTTTGTCCTTGTGGCTTTTTTATATTTTTACATATTTTAACCCTTAGATATAGTAATTAATTAACTTATATAATATTCTTACTTTCCCCGAAGTATGAATTATACGTTTAAAGATGGATATACCATCTTTTTTTTTACAAAATCTTAATAAATAAAGTTATTCTATATTATCAAATAAGTCTATTATCTCATCTCTAGATAGTTTTTTAAGAGCCGTACTATTTTCTAGATTAGAATTAATTATATCTTCTATAAGATCTTTTTTGATTTCTTGCATTGCTATTACTTTTTCTTCCACTGTATCTTTTGATATTAATTTAATAACATCTACCACATTTTTTTGACCTATTCTGTGAGCTCTATCACTAGCTTGAGCTTCTACAGCAGGATTCCACCATGGATCAAAATGAATTACCATAGATGCACTTGTTAAATTAAGACCTGTTCCTCCAGCTTTTAAAGAAATTAAAAATACTCTATTTTTATCACTATTATTGAATTCTTCAACTAATTCTAATCTTTTCTTCGCATCAGTTTTTCCATCTATGTAGTTATAACTGATATTTTCTTCATTCAATCTATCTCCAATTAAATTCAACACCTTTGTAAATTGGGAAAAAACTAATATTTTTCTATTTTTATTTGATTTAATTAGATTCATTAAAATTTCTAATTTAGAATTTTTCCCTTTATAATTTTTCACTATGATTTCTGGTGCAATACTTAATTGTCTTAACTTAGTTAAATAAGAAAATACAGTCATATTATCTTCATTATTTTCTAAGATTCTTCTTTTAATTAAATTAACAAAACTTTTATACGCTCTTTTATGTTCTTTTTCTAACTCTACATAAAACTTTTGTTCAATTTTATCTGGAAGTTCGTCTATTACTTCTTTTTTAGTTCTTCTAAGCATAAATGGCTTTATTAAATTTTTTAATTGACTACTATTTTTATCACTATTTGCAAATATTTTTTCAAATTTATGTTTACTATATAAATAACCTGGCATTACAAAATCAAAAATAGACCAAAGTTCTGTAAGATTATTCTCTACAGGTGTTCCTGTTAATGCAAACTTCACATCGGCATTTATTCTCTTAATAGATTTAGTAATAACAGAATCTGGATTTTTCATATTTTGAGCTTCATCTATTATACAAAAATCAAATTTTAAATCTTCATATTTATCTATATCATTTTTATAAGTTCCATAACTTGTTAAAATGACATCGTACTCATTTATATTTTCTAATATTTTTTCTCTAGCACTTTTACTACCGTAGGCTATACCTAAATTTATATCTGGAGCAAACTTTTGGAACTCACTCTTCCAGTTAAAAATTAACGATGTAGGAGTTATTACTATACTTCTTTTTCCTTTTTGTGATAGTAAGAAAGCCAAGGTTTGCACTGTCTTACCAAGCCCCATTTCATCAGCTAAAATTCCACCAAAATTATAATTGGCTAAAGTATTAAAAAATTCAAATCCTTCTATTTGATAATCTCTAAGAGTTGTTTTTAAATTTTTTGGTACTTTTATATCTTTATTTAATTTTCCAAATTTTTTTACTACATTATTTATGTATTTTTGACCATTAACAAAACTAAATTCTTCATCTTCTAATAACTTATCTAAAAACATAGCTTTATTATCTGGAATTTTTATCTTACTAAAATCATTATAGATACCTAATATATCAATTACTTGAAATATCTTTTGTAAATCATTATCTTTTAAATCTATATAGCTTCCATCACTCATAAGATGATATTTATAGTTATCTTTATAAGATTCAAATATTTTGCCGTACTCACTTTTATCTATACCTTCAATATTTAAACTTCCTCCTAAATATCCTCCTCTAGATTGGCTAATATCAAAAATCACAGATGGATTTATAACAACATCTCCTTCTGAAAATTCCTCCTTAGTTTTATTTCTTAAATTTTGTATACCTTTAAGAACTATAGCAACTATATGTGGACAAACTTGAGGACCTTTATTATTAAATACATTTTGACAATCACAACTAACATTAGATATTATTCTTGTATTTGTATCTATATTAATCATTGCAGTATAACTTCTACTATGATGTTCATCAAATACAGTTCCATAAAATGTAGCTTCATTTCCTTTAATATTTGCATAGTCATTACTTACATAGTTTCTTTTATATGCCACAAATCCGCTATTATACTTTAATTTATCAGTATAACTTCTTAATACTTCTCCGATTTTTCCAATTTCCATAAGTTCACCTTCTTTCTTAAAATGCTTTCTTATTATAACATACCTATCTAGTTCATATTTAATGCAATTTAAAAGAGCTATGTAAAATTATTTTATAAATTCTTCATAGCTCTTTTTTAATTATTTATATATATAATTCATCTGAATAGTCCTTTAAACATTTTTATTTCTTAGGTTTTTTTATTAATACAGCCACACCTGCTACAAGTAAAATCCCTGTTCCTATCCATACTATAATATCTGAAATATTCCCGATAGATATTTCTTTAATACAAAGTTGCATAATATTATTCATTTTTATACCTCCTTTTCAAATGACTTCATAACAAGTTAACTTGCAAAAGAAAGCTTTTACTATAAAATATGAAGATCATAATAAAAAAGACCACTTTAACTTTATTATTAACAATTAAAACTCTATAAAATTTTTTAATATGGA
>NZ_JAGHFM010000222.1 GCF_017888745.1 Terrisporobacter sp.
ATAGTTAACATGATTAATACACTATATAATGGGTATGTTTGTAGAAATGTATTAGAAACTTCTGTTAAAATGCAGAAGTTTTTTGTTTTATTATAATATTACATATAAACTTAAAATTAAGGTAATGACCTATTGATAAAAGACATAGAGTGTTATAGAATTTGTGATAGGGGCATTATTTAAGGGGAGGTAAAGGTGGATCTAAGAAAGAAAATAGAAAATTATTTACCGTATAACTGTGAAGAAAACAAAGATAAAGAGATAATGTTAAAATATATGGATTTATTTCCTAATGTACTTACTAGAAATAATGAGATAGGACATTTTACGTCTTCCTGTTGGATAGTAAATGAGGAAAGAAGTAAGGTACTCATGGTTTATCATAATATTTATGGCTCATGGTCTTGGGCTGGGGGACATGCAGATGGAGATGAGGATTTACTTTATGTTTCTTTAAAAGAAGCTAAAGAAGAAACTGGTCTTAAGAATATTGAACCTTTATCTAGTGAAATTTTTTCTCTGGAAGTTATGGGCGTAAATGGCCATATGAAAAAAGGAAAATATGTGTCATCACATATACATTTAAATGTTACTTATTTACTTTGTGCTGATGAAAACGATATAACATATATTAAAGAGGATGAAAATAGTGGTGTTAATTGGTTTGAATTGGATGAAGCAGTTAGTATTAGTAATGAACCCTATATGAAAAAAGTATATGCTAAGTTAAATAATAAACTTAAAGAATTTAAATTTTAGAGGTGGTTTAATATGATTAACGATAGAATTTCAAAATTAAGAAAAGTTATGAAAGAAAGAGGTATTTTTGCCTACATAATTCCATCAGCAGATTATCATCAAAGTGAGTATGTTGGAGAGTTTTTCAAAGGTAGACAATTTATATCTGGATTTACAGGTTCAGCTGGTACTGTTGTTATAACAGAAGAGAAAGCTATACTTTGGACAGATGGTAGATATTTCTTACAAGCTGATAAAGAATTAGCAGGAACTTGTGTTGAACTTTATAAAATGGGGCAAGAAGGAGTTCCAACTACATTTGAATATATAGAGAAAGAAGTTCCAGCAGGATCTAAAATAGGATTTGATGGAAGAGCTATAAGTGCTTTAATGGGTAAAGACTTAGAAGAAAACTTAGCTAAAAAAGATGTAACTATATCTTATGAAGGTGATTTATTAGATGAAGTTTGGGAAAATAGACCAGCTTTATCTGATGCAAAAGCATTTTTATTAGATGTTAAATATAGTGGAGAAGACTTCAAAAGTAAAATAGCTAAAGTTAGGGAAGCTATGAAAGCTATTGGTGCAACTACTCATATATTAACAAGCTTAGATGATATAGCTTGGTTATTTAATATAAGAGGTGGAGATGTAGCTTACAATCCAGTTGTACTTTCTTATGCAGTAGTTACTTTAGAAAAAGCGACTTTATTTGTTGATGAAAATAAATTAAATGAAGATATATTAAACAGTTTTGCTGGAGAAGTAGTTGAAGTAAAAGGATACTTTGAAATAGATGAGTTCGTTAAAACAATAGAAAAAGAAGAAGTTGTTTTAGTTGATAATAATAAAATTAGTTATACTATATTAAAAAATATACCAGAAGGTGTTAAAGTAGTAAGTGCTATAAATCCTACTACCATATTTAAAGCACAAAAAAATGAAGTTGAAATAGAAAACACTAGAAATGCTCATATTAGAGATGGTGTTGCTGTTACAAAATTCATGTATTGGTTAAAAAATAATATAGGTAAAATAGAAATAACTGAAATAAGTGCAGCTGAAAAATTAACTCAGCTTAGAAAAGAACAAGGTAATTTTATAGAACCAAGTTTTGCAAGTATAGCTGGATATAAAGAGAATGGTGCTATAGTTCACTACAGTGCTACAGAAGAAAGTAATAAAACTTTACAACCAGAAGGATTATTCTTATTAGACTCTGGTGGACAATACTTCGATGGTACTACTGATATAACAAGAACTTTCGCCCTTGGAAATATTACTGAAGAAGAAAAATCTCACTTCACATCTGTTTGCAGAGCGATGGTAAGATTATCTCAAGCTAAATTCTTATATGGTGTTAATGGATATTATTTAGATATTTTAGCAAGAGGAATACTATGGGAGCAAGGCCTTAACTACAACCATGGTACAGGACATGGTGTAGGACATGTATTAAATGTTCATGAAGGACCAAATGGTGTAAGATGTGACAATAGAAATTCAGCAACATTAGAAGAAGGTATGATAACTACTAATGAGCCAGGATTCTATAAAGCAGGTTCTCATGGTATAAGAATTGAAAATGAAATGCTTTGTAAAAAAGGTGTCAAAAATGAATTTGGACAATTCATGGAATTCGAACCTCTTACAATAGCTCCAATAGATTTAGATGCTATAGATGCAACTCTTATGAAAGATGATGAAAAAGAATATTTAAATACATATCACAAACATGTATTTGGTACTTTAAGTCCATTCTTAACAGAAGAGGAAGCAGCTTGGTTAAAAGAATATACTAGAGCTATATAGTTTTTAAGGAATAAGCCTCTTTAATTAGAGGCTTATTTTATTATAGATTTCTGAATTACGCATTAGTTTTCAAAAAATTCTTTTGAGTAAATTACAGTTCCACTTACATTTTTAAGAGAGTCTTTTTCAAGTTCTATTGCCATAAAGTTTTCACTTGGAACTTCAAAAGGTGGAATTATTTCAAAGTTTTTAGCTTTTATAAACCCAAAACGAGGATAATATTTTTCACTACCAAGAACTATAACAGACTTATATCCCAATTCTTTTGCAATTTTTAATCCTTCTTTAACTAATTTACTTCCTACGCCTTTGTTTTGATATTCTGGTAATACTGCAAGAGGAGCTAGGGCTAGTGATTCAGTTTTTTTATTATTGTTTTCTATTAATATTTTTGTAAATAATATATGGCCGATTATACTATTGCCATCAGTAGCTACTAATGAAAGTTCAGGAATAAAACTTTTAGATTTTCTAAGTCTGTTAACTAAGTCTTGTTCAGTTCCATCCGAGTGCTCTGCATTTTCAAATGATTTTTTTACTAAATTGTATATTATATCAATATCCTCGTTTTTTTCTTGCCTTATATGTATTGTCATAATTAAATTCTCCCTATTAAGATTTATATATTAAATATATTTTAATATACTTTGATTATTTTAGTACTAATAAAAACATCTTATTTTATAGGATATTTCATTTGGTTAACAAATAAAATTAAAATGGATATAGTATAGTAATAAAATAAATAGGAGGTTGAGTGTTATGAAATGTTGCTCATGCAAGATAGGAAGAATTGTGGAAATATTAGATACTCCTAATAATCAATATAAATTTATTACTATAGCCATGAATCCTAGAGATATTTATACTTATACAAGACTAGTATACAGTGATACAACTTTGATATCAGATGGAGAATGTAATGAAATTCGTGTTGAAGATTTAAAAATTGGAGATTTAGTAGTGGCTTATCATTCCAATGCGATGACTATGAGTATACCACCTCAAACAAGTGCTTATATTATAGAAGTAAGATAGATGAAATTAGGCAATAATAGGAATTAAATGATATAATAAATGTTATAGATTAATTGTATTAACTCAA
>NZ_JAGHFM010000223.1 GCF_017888745.1 Terrisporobacter sp.
ATATGTAGCGCCTCTTCAATAGTAGAAGCATCTTCATAGTATATGGCATCTATTTCAAAATTTAAAACTTCTTTTAATTGTTCTAAATTTTTAACTTTGACTCTAATTTTCTTATCTTTATTTCTTTTCACTACCTGAGGATTATAAAATATGTTTTTATCTTTATATTTTCTTCCTTTAACAGGTATTCTTTCTTCACTTAGTATATCAATACATTCTCTTCTCATTTGGTTGATAACACTTATAGGTAAACTAACTCCTTCATCCAATTCAATCTCTATATTTCTTAGTTCATAAGGAGTATTTCCTAATTTTCTAAGTTGAGTTTCTATTTTTTCTTCACTCATTGGAACTTTTAATGCTTTTTCAACTATAAAATCACCTTTAACTAGTGCTTCATTTCCTTGTAAGTCTTTGAATTTTATAATAGGATTTTCATTTAATTTAATTATAACTTGTCCATCTATAAAGCTTTTAGCTAATTCTTTTTCTTGTTTAAAAGTACTTTGAACTCTATCTATTAATTTAGTATCAGATGTCTTAAATACCATTTGATTTCTTCTAGCTTCACCAATAAAGTCTATCTCTATAGTTTCACCTTTATAACCAATATCAGTAATTTCTTTTCCTTTTATAATTCTACCTATTACCCCTCCACCTAAATTAATTCCGTCACCTTTTTTTAGGTTTTCTTCTAGAGCAATTTTTAATCTTTTAGCTTTTTTATTATAGTCTACTACTCTTCCTATATATAAACCTTGGTTATTAGGTATTTGAGAATTCATAACATCTTTCCCTACTTGGCCAAGTAAAAGTCCTTTTGTAAATTTTCTGTTGAAAATAGTATATAAATCAGTCATTATATCATGAGACACATTTATTCTCTTGTTTCTTAAGTAATCATCAATTGCTTCTTTATAACTTCCAACAACTGTAGCAACATATTCAGGCTTTTTCATTCTTCCTTCAATCTTAAGAGAATAAACTCCGGCATCGATTATTTTATTAATTTCTTCTATTGCATTTAAATCTCTAGTACTTAATAAATAATCTCCATCAGAAGATACTTCTTCACCTGTATAAATATCTATCATTTTATATTTTTGTCTACATGGCTGAGCACATCTCCCTCTATTACCTGATCTATTACCTATCATACTACTCATTAAACATTGACCTGAATAACATACACATAAAGCTCCATGAACAAATACTTCTATATCAACGTTAGTATTATCACAAATATGTTTTATCTCATCTACATTTAATTCTCTTGCTAAAACAACTCTATCAAAACCTAAACTCTCTAAATATTTAACATCCTCAAGTGAATGAGCAACCATTTGAGTACTCGCATGCAATTCAAAATCAGGAAGAAGTTTTTTTATAGTCATTGCAGCACCAATATCTTGTAATATCAATGCATCAATATCTATGTCATATAAAAATTTAACATATTCGATAAAGTCTTCTAATTCACTTTGTTTTATAAGAGTGTTTGTCGTTACAAAGACCCTTACACCTCTAATATGTGCATATTTTACAGCTTCCTTTAATTCATCTCTATCAAAATTATTTGCAGATGCTCTCGCACTAAAATCTTTACCTCCTAAATAAACTGCATGTGCCCCATTTTGAACTGCAGCTTTTAAAGATTCAAAAGAACCTACTGGAGCTAGTAATTCTACATCCTTCATATATAACCTCCATTTTTATATTAAAAGGGTGTTTCAAAATTTCTAACAATTTGAAACACCCCCATGATATTTACTTATAGAGCACCTTCTCTATTTTTTAGCTTATTCTCTAATTCTGTGTGCTTCAGTTGTAATTCATAAGTCTTATTTTGCCATTCACATGACATATTTTCAGCTACTCTAGCCCTTTCATTAGCCTCAGTAGCTTCAGCTCTTAATCCTTCAACTTCAGCTTTATATTTTTCTATTTCTGATTTAATTTCTTCAGTATACTTGTTTAGATTTTCAATTTCATTATCTTTTTCTCTTAACTTAACATTAAGTTCTTCTATAAGATAATCTTTTTCTATCATTTCTTGTTCTTTTTGCTCTAACTCACCATTGATATACTCAACTTCTACCTTTGCTTCTTCAGTTGGATTGTTAATTTCATTTTTTAATGCTTCAAGTTCATTGTGTAATTCTTCATTTTCACTGGAACAATCAAATAAAATATCTGCAATATTTAAAGAAGCAACTATAGAAGTAGTAACTATATTAAGCTTAGGATTACCTTCTTTAACCTTTTTCATTTCTTCATCTACATATCTAGCTATGGTTTTCATTTGCTCTGGATTCTTCTTACTAACTATGTTATATTCAGAACCTTGAATCTTAACAATTACCTTATTCATCTCACTAATCCCCCGATCAAAGATGAGTTAGTTTGATCTTAGTTTTGCATCTAGTTTTTCTTCTAACTCTCTTATTATATTATGGTGTACTTTATTTACATCTTCATCTGTAAGAGTTTTATCTTTACTTCTATATATAATAGAATATGCTATTGATTTGTATCCTTCTGCTATTTGAGAACCTTTATATACATCAAATAATTTATAACTTTCTAATAAATTTTCTCCATTAGCTTTTATTATATCTTCTATTTGCTTAACTATTATTTCGTCTTTTACTAATAATGCTATATCTCTAGAAGTTGATGGATATTTTGGTAATGTATTATAGATTATTGTTTTATCTGATTTATCAAATACTAAATCTAAATCTAGCTCTGCAAGATATACTCTTTGTCCTAAGTTGTAGTTATCTACCACTTCTGGATGAACTTCTCCAAAAGTACCAATGTATATACCATTATACATTATTGTAGCACATCTTCCTGGATGGAATGTAGTATTATTAGTTTCTGGTATAATTTCATATCCTTCAAATCCAACAGCTTCAAGTATAGTCTCTAAAGCTCCTTTTAATACAAAGAAGTCAACTTCTTTTCCATACATACCAACACATAAGTGATTAGTTTCTATTGGAAGTCCTTCTTGTGGAGTAAATGTATGGCCACATTCAAATGCTAATGCACTTTCTACTTTACGAGATATGTTTGTATATAAAACATTTAACATACTTGGCATCATAGTAGTTCTCATTACAGAAGTATCTTCTCCAAGCGGATTTATTAATTCAACATAATTTCTCTTTTTATCATCTTTAGGTAATTTTATTTTATCTAAAGATTTAGGACTTACAAATGAATAAGTTAATATTTCATTTAATCCTACACTTGTAGCTGTATTTTTAATTGTATCCATAAATTTTTGTTTTGGAGTTTTAACACCAGCAGTTGCATTACCCTCTAGTTGTTCAGATGGTATATTTTCAAATCCATATATTCTAGCTATTTCTTCATATATATCAGCTTCTTGTTCTATATCTAATCTGAATGATGGAACTTCTATAAATAACTCTTCATCAGATATTAGTTTACATTTGAACTCTAAATCTTCTAATATTTTAATAAATCCATCTAAAGATAAATCTATTCCTATATTTTTTATTATTCTACTTGGATTTACAGTTAAAGTTTGAGATTCTTGTTTATTTGGATAATCTTCCACAGTACCTCTTAATACTCTACCTGCTCCTAACATTTCTACTAATTGACATGCTCTTTCTACACCTGTTATTGATAAGTTTGTATCTATACCTTTTTCATATCTTCCAGATGCTTCAGTTCTAAGTCCTAGCTTTTTAGAAGTTGCTCTTATGCTATCTGCATTAAATGCAGCCCCTTCAAATAAAACTTCTTTAGTATTATCAGTTATTTCTGAGTTTAATCCACCCATTACACCAGCTATAGCAACTGTTTTTTCTCCATCAGTTATAACTAACATATCTTTATCTAAAGTTCTTTCAACTTCATCTAAAGTTGTAAATTTTTCACCTTCTTCTGCATTTCTAACAACTATTTTACCCGTTGGAAGTTGATTTAAATCAAATGCATGTAATGGTTGACCTTGCTCTAACATTACGAAGTTAGTTATATCAACTATATTATTTATAGGTCTAACGCCAGCTTCTATTAATCTTCTTTGCATCCAATATGGAGATGGCTCTATTTTTACATCTTTAATTATTCTTGCACCATATCTCATGCAAAGCTCTGGATTTTCAACTTTTACTTCAAAGTTTATTTCTTCATCGCAACCTTTTACTTCTATTTTAGGATAATTTATTTTTTCTCCTATAGTAACTGATGCTTCTCTAGCTATACCTATCATTGATCTACAATCAGGTCTATTGGCAGTTAATTCAAAATCTATTATAGCATCATTTATACCAAGGAATTCTTTTATATCTTGGCCTAATACTATATTCTCCATGTCATTTAAAATATATATTCCGCCTTTGCTTCTTTCATTAACATAGTTTTCATCTATTCCTAATTCTTCGGCAGAACATAACATACCATGAGATGCTTCACCTCTTAATTTACCTTTTTTAATTTTTATACCACCAGGTAATGTAGAGTTTACTTTAGCAACTGGTATTATATCTCCTTCAGAAACATTTTTTGCTCCCGTACATATTTGAACAAGCTCTTCTTCTCCAACATTAACTTGACAAACTACAAGTTTATCAGCATTTGGATGTTGTTTTATTTCTTCTATTTTACCTACTACTACATTACTTATTTCTTTGCCTAAAAATTCTATAGTTTCAACTTTTGTTCCAGTCATAGTCATTTTATCAGCAAATTCTACTGTATCCATATCTATATTAACGTAATCTCTAATCCATTTTACAGGTACTAACATTTTATTTTCCTCCTTTTATTAGAATTGATTTAAAAATCTCATATCATTTTCAACTAATAATCTAATATCATCTATCTCATATTTAAGCATAGCAAGTCTTTCAACTCCCATACCAAATGCAAATCCACTATATACTTCTGGATCTATACCACAGTTTCTAAGTACGTTTGGATGAACCATACCTGCTCCAAGTATTTCTATCCAACCTTCACCTTTGCACATTGCACAACCATCTCCACCACATTTAAAGCATGTAACATCTATCTCAGCACTTGGCTCCGTGAATGGGAAGTTATGAGGTCTAAATTTAGTTCTAGTTTTATCTCCGAATAATTTCTTAACAAATAATTCTAAAGTTCCTTTAAATTGAGCCATAGTTATATCTTTACCAACTACTAACCCTTCTATTTGATGGAACATTGGTGAATGTGTAGCATCTAATGAATCATTTCTAAAACATCTACCTGGAGATATTATTTTTATTGGTAACTCTTGACTCTTCATAGTTCTCACTTGTACTGGAGATGTTTGCGTTCTAAGTAATAATTCACTATTTATATAGAAGGTATCCGACATATCTCTTGATGGATGATTCTTTGGTGCATTTAAGGCATCGAAGTTATTTTCTATAGTTTCAACTTCTGGACCTTCTGCTACTGAGAATCCTATTCCCATGAATATTTCAGTAACCTCATCTATTATTTGAGTTATAGGATGTCTTTTACCAACTTTAAAAACTCTACCTGGCATAGTAACATCTATTACCTCTTTAGCAAGTTTTTTTTCTAAATCTGCCTTCTTTATTTCTTCTTTTTTTGAGTTTATTTCTACCTCTATAGCTTCTCTGACTTCATTAGCTATTTTACCCATTTCCGGTCTTTCTTCCGCAGATAATTTACCCATACCTTTTAGTATTGCAGTAAGTTCACCTTTTTTACCAGAGTATTTAACTCTTAAGCTATCTAACTCTTCCATTGAAGAAGATTCTTTAATTTCACTTAAAGCCCTCTCTTTTAAGCTTATTAATTGTTCTTTCACGTTTTTCACCCTTTCATATATTTTAATAAAAATGATTTTAAAAATAAATTTTTCTTACAATAAAAAAGCCCTTCATCCCAGCTAGGGACGAAAGACTGTTATTCGCGGTACCACCCTAGTAGTTTAATAATAAAAATATTAATAAACCACTCAATTAAACTTAACGCGTTCAACGTTAAAGCCTACTTATTTCTGTTCAACTTTAATGCTCCAGAGGGAACTTCTTATAAATTCTTAGTAAATACTCTCAGCAAATGTATTTTTCTCTTTCCTAAGTTAAATTATAATACTTTTCTCTATCATCACTTTTAATATTTAGTTTTTGTTCATATTATAACATACATAATATAGTCCTTCAACAGATTACCCTAAATATTTTTTTATTTCATACATTAATATAGCTGATGAAATAGCTGCATTTAAGGATTCTGCATTACCATATATAGGTATCTTTACTAATATGTCTGACTCTTTTATTAAATCATCATTTACTCCATTAGCTTCATTACCTATTACTAAAGCAACTTTATTATCATAATTAGTTTTATGATAGTAATTGTCTGTATCTAAATAGCTAGATACTATTTTAAAATTATTATTTCTTAATTCATTTATACATTCTTCTTGAGTAGCATGTATAATTTTCATATCAAATATAGAGCCCATAGTAGATCTTATAACTTTAGGATTATATATATCTACACATCCTTTTAAAGCAACTATGGCATCTATACCTGCTGCATCTGCAGTTCTTATTATTGTTCCCATATTGCCTGGATCTTGTATCCTGTCCAATATAAGTACAAATTTATCATTATTTTCTATATTATGTTCAATTTTTCTTTCTTTAAACTTAATTACTCCTAATATTCCTTGAGTATTTTCCGTATCTACTAATTCTTTAAATATCTTATTAGTAGTTTTAAATATCTTAATATTATTCTCCTCTAGTACTTTAAGGAATTCATTATGTTCATCTTTATCTTCAAATGTTTCATTTATAAATACATAATCTAAATCGGCATTACATTCAATTGCTAGTGTTAATATCCTATATCCTTCTATGATATATTTAGATTCTTTTTGTCTATTTTTACTTTTTAATAATGATTTAGTATATTTTACTCTTTCATTATCCTTACTACTTATGTTGATAGGCATTTTATATTCTCCTATTTTAGATTTTTGTCTTTAGCAACAATAGTACTTATATTGCTATTTTTACCTATAACTACTAATATGCTATTTTGTTGTAATTGTTCTTCTGGAGAAGGTATAACATTTATTTTATCTCCATTCTTTATAGCTAATATTGTTATTTCATATTTAGCCCTTAAATCTAACTCTATTAATGTTTTTCCTACCCATTTGTTTGGTGTAACAATTTCCATAATTGAGTATTCTGGATCTAATTCTATATGGTCTAATATATTATCCGATACTAAATTGTGCGCAACTCTTATTCCCATATCCCTTTCTGGAAATACTACTCTGTCTGCTCCTATTTTATAAAGTACCTTAGCTTGAAGTTCATCTTTAGCTTTACATACAACTTGTTCAACTCCCATTTCTTTTGCAATAAGAGTTGCCATTATAGAAGCCCTTATATCAGAACCTATTGCTATTATTGCCACATCAAAGTTTCCTAATCCTAATGATCTAAGAGCAAGCTCATCAGTTACATCTACAACTGCTACATGAGTAACTTTATCTGATAAATTTTGAATTACTTCTTCATTTTTATCTATAGCCATAACTTGATGCCCTAATAAATTCATAGTAGTTGCAAGAGAAGAACCAAATCTTCCACATCCTATAACTATATATTGTTTCATAAATTTCATCCTTTCAAATATATGATTTTATCCAACTATTATTTTTCCTTCTGGATATCTAATTTTAGATTTTACCTTAGTATTTCTAGATAATAAAGCTATAAATATAGTAAGAGATCCTACTCTTCCCAAGAACATTAATGTTATAATTAATAACTTACCTAAAAAAGTTAATTGATAGCTACCTCCTATACTAAGACCAACTGTAGCAAATGCTGATACAACCTCAAAACTTGCCTCAATTAAAGTAAATTCAGGGTTTACAATTGTAAAAGCTAGTATAGCAATTAATACTATAGAAACACCTACGAAAAATATCCCTAATGATTTTCTTATGGTTCCTGCTCCTATCCTTCTTTGATATACCTCTATATCCTCTTTCCCTAATATAAAAGCTTTTACAGTTAAGAAAAGTGTAGCAATGGTAGTTGTCTTAAGTCCTCCACCAGTAGATGCTGGTGAACCTCCTATAAGCATTAAAATAACCATCAGAAATAATGTACTTTCTCCTAATAAAGTTAAATCTACAGTATTGAATCCTGCTGTCCTTAAAGTTACAGATTGAAATGCAGATGATAGAACTTTTCCTTTTACATCTAAACTACCTAAGGTGTTTTTGTTATTAAATTCAGCAATAAAAATAAATAAAAATCCAATCACTATAAGAATAGCTGAAGTATTTATAACAATCTTAGAATGTATGTTTAACTTAGAGTATTTTTTATTGTTTATTATATCTAATAAAACTGGGAAACCTATCCCTCCTAGTATAATTAATCCGCATATTACAAAATTGACTAGAGTATTATTTGTAAAATAAGTCAAAGATGAGTATTGTTCTCCTGTAATAGCACTCATTAAATCAAAACCTGCATTGCAAAAAGCAGAAATTGAGTGGAATATACTATACCAAATTCCTTTAGCTAAACCTAATCTAGGAATAAATATTGTAGATAATAATAATGCGCCTATACCTTCTATGGCTAATGTCATTACAATTATGTATCTAGTTAATTTTACTAAACCTGATAAATCCCTTTGATTCAAAGATTCTTGTATTAATAATCGTTCTCTTAAATTTATTTTTTTCCTTGTTAAAAGAGAAAACATAGTAGCAATAGTCATGAATCCCAATCCACCAGTTTGTATTAAAGTTATAATTATAAATTGACCAAATTCATTCCAATAGCTTGCTGTATCCACAACTACTAGGCCTGTCACACATACTGCTGATGTAGCAGTAAATAAGGCATTTAAAAATCCTATACTCTCACCATTATTGGTAGATATAGGTAAATTTAACATAAGTGCCCCAAATAATATTAATGTACCAAATCCAATGACCATTACTTGGGTTGGGTCCATAGAATTAATTTTCAAGGGCAGCTTTTTTAATATGTTTATCAACTCTTTTCACCCCTCCTTATATATTAATGAAATTTAATATTTTATTAAATTGTATAATAGATAACAACATTATACTATATTAGCAGCACTAATATATATTAATTATTTTTAATATTTATCTTATTGTATTTATTTATTCTTATTATGCAAAAAAGCATCTATAAACGACTATTGTCTTTTATAGATGCTTAAATATTCATAATTATAGTAAATTACTAAGCTAATTTAGCTTTTGCAACTTCTACTAATTTAGCAAATCCTTGTGGATCATGTATTGCCATTTCAGATAACATTTTTCTGTTAACTTCAACACCTGCTAATTTTAATCCATTCATTAATCTTGAGTAAGATAATCCATTCATTCTAGCAGCTGCATTTATTCTTTGTATCCAAAGTTTTCTGAAATCTCTTTTCTTTAATTTTCTACCTATATAAGCGTTTTTTAATGCTTTCATTACGAAAGTATTAGCTGGTCTATATAATTTGCTTCTAGATCCTCTGAATCCTTTTGCAAGTTTTAACATTTTTTTATGCTTTTTACGAGCATTCATAGCTCCTTTTACTCTTGCCATGTTCATGACCTCCTTTATTCTGTATGTTGTTTAATATTTTTTCGTTTCGTTTATATTTCTAATTTAATTAACTTAATCTTAGTAAGGTAATAATTGTGCTATTCTTTTAGCATCACCTTCGCTAACTATAGCAGATTGTCTTAAGTTCATTTTAGTTTTAGCTGATTTCTTAGTTAATATATGGCTTTTAAAAGCTTTAGCTCTTTTTAATTTTCCGCTTCCAGTTTTTTTGAATCTTTTAGCTGCTCCTCTATGAGTTTTCATTTTTGGCATGATAAGTTCCTCCTCTCAGTTAATCATCTATTTTTTTGGATCTATAATTACAACCATGTTATTCCCCTCAAATGCTGGGGCTTTTGTTGGTTCTCCAAACTCTTTAACTATATCGATAAATTTAAGCATAACTTCTTTACCAATATCTTTATGTCCTAGTTCTCTTCCTCTAAAACGAAGTTCAACTTTTACTTTATCTCCTTTTTTAAGGAATTTGATAGCATTATTAGCTTTTGTATTTAAATCATTAGCCTCAATACCTGGTCTAAGTCTTATCTCTTTAACTGTTATAGTCTTTTGATTTTTTCTAGCTTCTTTTTCTTTTCTAGATTGTTCATATTTATACTTGCCATAATCCATTATTTTACAAACAGGTGGCTTCGCATTTGGTGATATTTTAACTAAATCTAGGTTTTTGCTATTAGCCATAGCTTGTGCTTCTCTAGAAGACATTATTCCTAATTGTTCTCCAGTTTCAGAAATAACTCTTAATTCCTTATCTCTTATTTGATCATTGATTGATAATTCTTTGCTAATTGTAGGACACCTCCAAATTTTTTATATAAAACAAAAGCGAATGATTAAAATATCATCCGCTATATAAGTCAAAATTGCACTTAATTTATGAAATATACATAAATTAAACTTATATTAACCTTACTAACCCTAGGCGTAAGGTGAGAAACGGACTTCTTCTTGTTTTATTAATATATTTTTCGTAGCAATTAACACTACTCTATATAATATACTCTCTTTCAAATAAAATGTCAACTATTTTTTTATTTTTTTGATTCTCAAACAATCTTTTATTATTATATCACATATATAATTTTTTTTATTTATTTTTTTTAAATTTTTGATAATAAATTTTTACATCTTTGGAAAATATAAAGTAAGTAATAATTATATTCCTAGAGGTGCTTAACTATGAATTTTATAAATAATTTTTTAAAGAAAATTAATAATCCAGCCCCTGTATTTGCACAGACAAGACTGGAAAAAGACAACCCATCGGAAGATCATAATAGTAGTAAACCTAAAACAACTTTTAGAGATGTTGCTGGTTTAGATGAAGTAAAAGAAGAACTCTTTGAAATTGTAGATTTCATGAAATCTCCAGAGAAATACATAAAAATGGGAGCAAAAATACCAAAAGGAATTTTATTCTATGGCCCCCCAGGAACAGGTAAAACTCTGCTTGCTTCTGCAGTCGCAGGTGAAACTAACTCTGCATTTTTCAATGTAACTGGTTCAGAATTCGTGGAAAAATATGTAGGTGTTGGAGCAAAAAGAGTTCGTACCCTTTTCGAAAAAGCTAGAAAGGAAGCTCCTAGTATAATTTTTATCGATGAAATAGATGCTATTGGAGCTAGAAGACATTCAGAGAGTAATAACGAAAAAGATCAAACATTAAATCAACTACTTGTTGAAATGGATGGTTTTAATAAAGATGACAATATAATAATTGTAGGAGCCACAAATAGGTTAGACTTATTAGATGAAGCTTTATTAAGACCAGGAAGATTTGATAGACATATACGTATCAATTCCCCTAATTACAATAGTAGATATGAAATATTAAAAGTTCATACTAATAATAAACCATTACACAAAGATGTTGACTTAAAATTATTAGCTAAAAAAACACATGGATTTAACGGGGCTCATCTAGCCAACATAGCAAATGAAGCTGCTATATTTGCCGTAAGGGATAATAGCACTGAAATTACTCCTATTCATTTTGATAAAGCTCTTGAAAGAGTAATCGCTGGAATAGAACAAAAAAATTCTGTTTTAATTGAAAAAGAAAAGAAAATAGTATCCTATCATGAAGCAGGTCATGCTATAGTTAGTAATATTGTAAATATATGTCCTATACAAAAAATATCTATCGTTCCACGCGGAGAAGCCTTAGGATATGTACTTCAATTACCAGACGAAGATAGATACATATATACTAAAGAAGAGTTAATCGGTAAAATCAAAATTCTCTTAGCAGGAAAAGCTGCAGAAGAAGTAATTTTCAATCACCTTTCAACAGGTGCTAGAGATGATTTAAAGAAAGTAACAGAAATAGCAGATCAGATGGTTTGTGAATATGGAATGAGTGAGTTGGGATTCATGACAATTGAAGGTAACTCAAAATCTTTTCTTTCTGAACAAGTTCAAAGAGAAGCTAACAAAATTGTTGAAGATTGTTATAAAGAAACAGTAGAATTAATAAAAAGTAATTTAAACGATTTGCATATAGTTGCTAATTATTTACACGATAAAGAAACTATGACATTAGAAGAACTTCAGTCATTAATCCAGAAAGAACCTTGCTAATAAATAAAAATAACCTGAGACTTTAATCTCAGGTTATTTTTATTTAAATTAATCTAGTCTTGTATTACATTAACTCTTTCTTCATCTTCTTTTAGTACCATAGATACAAATTCATCTACGTTCATACTTCCCATTTCGCCTTTATCTCTTGATCTTACAGCAACTTGGTTTTCTGCGGCTTCTTTTTCACCCACTATTAACATATAAGGTATTTTTTGAAGTTGAGCCTCTCTAATTTTAAATCCTATTTTTTCAGCTCTATCATCCATTTCTACTCTTATACCTTTATCAAATAAAGCTTTTTTAACTTCATTTGCATAGTCAAGGTACTTATCTGATATAGGTAATATTGTTACTTGAGTTGGAGCTAACCAAACTGGGAATTTACCAGCATAATGCTCTATTAATATACCTATGAATCTTTCTATACTTCCAAATGCTACTCTGTGTATCATAACTGGTCTATGTTTTTCTCCATCTTGACCAACATAAGTTATATCAAATCTTTGAGGTAAATGCATATCTAATTGGATAGTACCACATTGCCATGTTCTTCCTAAACAATCTTTTAAGTGGAAATCTATCTTAGGACCGTAGAATGCTCCATCTCCTTCATTTAATATATATGGAAGATTTAATTCTTCTAAAGCTTCTCTTAATCCATTTTCAGCAGCTTCCCAATCTTGATCAGTTCCTATTGAATTTTCTGGTCTAGTAGATAACTCTAAGTGGTATTCAAATCCAAAAGTCTTGTAAACTCTATCTATTAAATCTACAACACCTTTTATTTGATCTTTTATTTGTTCTGGTAACATGAATATATGAGCATCATCTTGAGTAAAGGCTCTAACTCTCATTAATCCATGTAGTGCACCTGATAATTCATGTCTATGAACTCTTCCTAACTCTGCAACCTTCATTGGAAACTCTTTATATGAATGTGGCTTAGAGTTATAGTATATTAATGAACCTGGACAGTTCATTGGTTTTATAGCAAACTGTTGTTCATCTATATCTACAGTATACATATTTTCTTTATAGTTAAACCAGTGTCCTGAAGTTTCCCATAATTTTTGGTTTAATATTATTGGAGTTTCAATTTCTTGGTATCCATCTTCTCTGTGTATTTC
>NZ_JAGHFM010000224.1 GCF_017888745.1 Terrisporobacter sp.
TAAACCCCTTTTTATAATATATTTTAAATAAAACCCTGTTTGATCGGATTAAAGCAGGGTTTTTTCATATTCTTTTATAATTTTTCGTACTCTTCTATAACCTTGAGCCTTGCTCTCTAAATTAATTAAATCACTATTACTATTTGAAAAATTAGTTTCTATACACCAAAATTTATTTTCTCTTTTTAAAGCCACATAATTTTCGTCATTTATCCAAGTATAATAATCTTTGTTTCGTTTATCATATTTCCAGTCTAAATTTTCATTTATAACAGACAAGTCATTTAATATATCTAATACGCTATCATATCTATTCTCATAATTTAAAGATAAACACCTTTCAACTACTAGTATTAGAGATTTTGGAATATGAGGGAGATATTTTTTCCTTACAGGAAATTTTCCTTTCGATATGGCAATTTTCAAATCATTTAAGTTTTTATATCTTTTAAGTTGAACATTATATTCCTCATTCCCATTACACATCCTATACAAAGTTGTACCTACTTGATAAATATCTACCTTCTTATTAATTGTAGAAGTAAAGCACTGCTCTGGAGCAATATGCTTATAATAAACATTTTTAAGCCTTCCAAATCCACTTTCATCTAATTCTAATGCTGAACCAAAATCACTCAATATAGCTTGGTTATTATCATTTATAAGAATATTATTAGGCTTTATATCACAATGTATTAGGTTATTATCATGGACATAATACAATGCTGATAAGAAGTCCAATGAATACCTTATTATTTCCCTAACTGTTAAATTTTTATTTTCTAATATATGATTTAAAGATCCTTTTCTATAATAAGGCATAGTTATATAAATATATTCATCATCATAAGTTGCATAGTTAATCTTAATAATATTCGGATGATTTAAACTTGATATCTTTTTAGATTCATCAAAATATTTATCATACTCTTTTAACTTTTTTTTGTCTATTTGCTTCAAAATCATTTCACTATTCAACTGCTTATCTTCAACTATATATAAAGCTGAGTTTACCCCCTCTGAATTAATCTTTTGTAGTATACTTAAATTTAACTTTGGACTTATCTCCATAGCTCTACCCCTTTACACGAAAATAATTCTTCTAAAACCCCTTCTATTTTTACAGCATCAACTATCTCTTTACCTATATCCTCATCTATATTAAGTGTATAAAATTTTACATCATATTGATCTATAATTACACTTATTAGTTTTTTTATATAAGAAAGTTTATCCCCCATACCAAAGGATATAGGCAATAAAATCATGTCGTGTTTAACTTTATGACTTCTATCATTCTCGTAATCTACAACATATATTTCTATTTTATCAACAAATATATTTACATAAATATGATTCATATCAAATCCTCCTATTTATCCTACTGTTATATAATATGAATCTACTCATTCCTTAAATACAAATTTAAAACAAAAAAATAAGAGTTCTAGATTTCATCTATCACTCTTATCTTATTAAAAATATTATATTAAGCTACTAAATACTTCATCTTTTATTGTTAAAAATAATTCAGCTGTTGCTTTTGTATCACTATCAGCTCTATGTGCATTTTCATTTGTAATATTATAGTACTCACACGCCGTTTGTAATTTTTTATTTTTCCCTTTATAGGACTTACATTTTTTTAGCATTTCTAAAGTACATAAATAATTATCTATTGGTTGTAAGTTATATTTTTTAAGATAATAATTTAGAAATTTCAAGTCGAATTTAGCATTATGAGCAATCATAACTCTATCTCCTAAAAACTTTCTAAATCTAGGTAATACATATTCTATACCTTCTTCATTTTCCACCATTTCATTACTTATTCCAGTAAGCTCTGTAATTACTGGTGGTATTATACTATCTGGCTTTATTAATCTAGAATAGTTTCTAACTATTTTATCATCTTTAATTTCAGTTATACCAATTTCAATTATTTCACAACCTTTATATGGATCAAATCCTGTAGTTTCTAGATCTACTACAACATATTCTTGCATACATTTACTCCTTATCTAAAAACCTTATATGTAATTAAGAGGATTTTGAGGAGTTCCATTAACTCTTATTTCAAAGTGTAGATGAGGACCTGTTGAATTTCCTGTACTACCTACTTTAGTAACTGCTTGTCCTTTCTTAACAGTTTGTCCCACTCCAACTAATAGAGAGCTATTATGTGCATATAAAGATACAGTTCCATCTGTATGTTTTATCATTAAAGTATTACCATATCCACCTTTAACTCCAGAGAATATTACTGTCCCGTCAGATACTGCAACTGCATTAGTACCTGTTGGAGCTGGTATATCAATTCCTGTATGAAGTTTCTTAGTTCCAAATATAGGATGTATTCTATATCCAAAAGGAGAAGATATTGTAGAGTACCCTGGTACCGGCCATGATCCATTTGATATAACAGCACCTGAACTACTAGAACTATTTGAGTCATCTGAAGTTACAGAACTTTCTAAGGCTATTTTTTGCAATTCAGCTTCTAATTCTTCTTCTTCTTTCATTAATTTTTCTTTCATTGCTTCTAGTTCTTTTTTATCTTCATCTAAAGTTTTTTTATCTTTTTCTAACTCTTCTTTTATTACTTTTGCTTCTTCTTTATTTTCCTCTAGTGCTTCTTTTTTATCTTCTATTTCTACTTTATCTTTTTCTAAATCTTCCAACATTTGTTTATCTTGAGCCACAACTTCTTGTACAATAAAAATATTATTTAAAAAGTCAGAA
>NZ_JAGHFM010000225.1 GCF_017888745.1 Terrisporobacter sp.
AATAACATTAATATATTAATCATTATTTTACCTCCTCATAAGCCATATCCCAAAATTGCATCTCGTAAATACTAGCTTTTATAAATATTTCTTTTAATTTTTCTCTTTCATTATCATCTATGCTTTTGCAAAGCTTATTTACAAAAGCAATATTTCTCTTTGCACACATATAATACTCATCTGAAGAATAACTTTCTATCCAACTTTCATAAAAGTTTCCTTCTAATTTATCCTTATATATTTCTTTTAATTTAATGCCTATATAATAATAACTCCAAGCACAAGGTAAAACTCCTATCATTAACTCTTTTAAATCGCCTGTCAGAGCTAAGGATTTCATGTAACTTGTATAATTCTCATTGGCTAAAGTTATTTTATATTTTTCAAGTTCTTCTATCTTTTCCCCAAAGTTTCTTAAATACCATATGTGGTTGGCACTTTCATCTTCTAATATTCCATTAACACTTTGTTGGAAAAATTTCATATCTTCAATACTTTCACTTTTTACAACTGCCATAGCATAAACTTTTGCATATTCTTTTAGATATAAATAATCTTGAATTAAGTATCTTTTAAATTTTTCTTTATCTAAGGTTCCTTCTCCAAGTTCCTTTAAAAATGGATGTTGTAAATACTCATCCCAAAGCTCTTTAACTTCTTCAAATAAATAATCTGTAAATAACATGTTATTCCCTCATTAATTAAATATTTTTATAATACTTCAATCTTTGCATACCTATTTAATATGTCTTTGTTTAAATTAAACATATTATCAAATAAATTAACTTTAAAAGTACCTATTGGTGGATTATTTAAATCTGCTAATTCTCCACTTAATGACATTGCTAATGTCCCCATTACAGCAGATTCTAATTTATTTTCACTACATGGTAAAAAGCTACCTATTAAACTAGTACTCATGCATCCTGTTCCTGTTATATATTTCAATTTTTCACTTCCATTAAATATTTTATAGACTTTATCTCCATCACTTATTAAATCAGTTTTTCCAGATGCTACTACTATGCATTCTAATTTTTTAGCAACTGTTTTTACTATATTTGATGCATCACTTCCATCATCAAAAGAATCCACACCTTTTCCCTTAACATCAAGTCCGCCTAAGAATTGAATTTCAGAGATATTTCCTCTTACCACATCAAATTTAACTTCATTTAATAAGGTATTTGTAAGTTCACTTCTTGCTTTTGTAGCAAATACTCCTACTGGATCTAATATAACTGGCTTATTATATTTATTTGCAGTCTTACCAGCTAAAACAAATAAATCTAAAATCTCACTATTCATTGTCCCTATATTTATAACAACTGAACTTGCAACTTTTACAATATCATCAACTTCTTCATCAGAGAAACTCATCAAAGGACTTGCACCTATAGCCAAAGTAGTATTTGCACAATCTGTTATAGTTACATTATTTGTATAATGTAAAACTAGTGGATTTAATTCTTTTACTTTATTTATTAGTTCAAACATTTTAATTTCACCTCTTAATAAAATTTATTATTTATTATTTAAATTTTTAATTATATGATTTTATTTCTTTTATTTATCAAACTTATAAAAATGATGAACTGGTCCCACACCGTGACCTATATCAAAGCTATATCTTATTGCTTCAGTTATATATTCTTTGCTTAATCTTACTGATTCTTTAATATCATAACCTAAAGCTAAGTGAGCAGTTATAGCTGAAGATATGGTACATCCTGTTCCATGAGTATTTTTTCTATTTATTCTTTCACACTTAAATACTTCAAAAGTATCTTTTCCAATTAATACGTCAACTGCATCTCCATCTAAGTGACCACCTTTCATTAAAACGAATTTAGGTCCTAAGTCTAATATCTTTTGTCCAACCATTTTCATATCTTCCACAGTATTTATTTTCATATTAGAAATTTCTTCTGCTTCAGGTATGTTTGGTGTAACAATATAAGCCATAGGAATTAAATATTTGATTAAATTATATTTAGCTTCTGGTCTAAGTAATGAATATCCACTCTTAGAAATCATGACTGGATCTACAACTAAGTAATCACATGGATATTTTTTTAAACTGTCCACTATATCCAAAATTATTTCAGGACTAGATACCATTCCTATTTTTATAGCTTTAGGTGGTATGTCTTCACATACTGCCTTAATTTGTCCTTTTATAATTTTGCTACTTAGTTCTTCCACATCAAATACACCTTTCGTATTTTGAGCTGTAATTGCTGTAATAACACTCATTCCATAAGTTCCTATGGCAGAAAATGTTTTTAAATCAGCTTGAACCCCAGCTCCACCAGATGAATCTGATCCTGCTATTGTTAATGTTGGTACTTTGTAATTCCTCATGTTATCTCTCCTTTTAAATTTATATCATAAAAAATTGCAATAAAAAAAGCTACACCTCATAGGTATAGCATATCATTCCTTATTATAAACCCTTTTAAAACACATATATGTTTATAAAAATTATGTATGCTTTCCTACGCTGGTATTATCCAGATCAGGTACAAGGGTCGGTATAAACCTCTCAGCCAAAATGGCGCCCCTAGCAATTATTTACTTTCAACTTAATTATAGTATTTTTATAAATATTGTCAACTTTTATTATTCTAATACTCCAACTCTTACTTCATCTTTATATTCTAATTCTTCAATAAACAAATCAGGATTTGATATAATCCAAAACTTTTTATTTCTACATTGCTTTTTAATAAAACTTTCTAACTTCATAGCTTTGCTTCTGCTACTACACTGAAAAAATACTTCTAGTTTATGAAATCCTTTAGCCTTCGTATATTTTGAATTTATACCTTTTTCATGTTCTTTCATTCTTCTTGAAATATCGCTTGTATAGCCAGTATACAGCGTGTTATCTTTACATCTAATTATATATGTATAATACATTTCTTTCTCCTTGCAATTTAAAGGTATACTACTCATATCCCCCCAAATATTATTTAATAACAAAATTATATCATAGCAAAAATACAAAAAAGAGCTATTAATATAAATTAACAACTCTTACTAAGCATTTTTTCATATTATTCAATACTTATAGCATTAACCGGGCATCCTTCTTCTGCATCTAAGGTACCAACTTCTAGAGCTTCGGGAATCTTGTTAACTATTACAATAGATATGCTTTCATCATCTAATTCAAATACTTCTGGACAATTAGATTCACATGCTCCACATCCTATACAAATATCTCTATCAACTTTTGCCTTCATTTTTAACCTCCACCAAGAATTAAAAATATTATTTCTATCTAGAAATTAAATGTCTTTTTCATTATATAATCTAAAATAGGCTCTATTGATTTTTTATTACTTCTATCCATATCTATATTCTTTTCTAAGTTAAT
>NZ_JAGHFM010000226.1 GCF_017888745.1 Terrisporobacter sp.
CTGCTTCATCTATTATAAAATATTTTATATAACTTAGATCAATAGTTCCTCTTCCAATATGGTCAATTATTCTACCTGGTGTTGCCACAACTATATGTACTCTTTGTTTCAATTCAGCAATTTGTTCCTTTAATGGCTGCTTGCCAAATATTGCGCTACACCTTACTTTTTTAATTCTACCTATATTTTGAATTTCTTCTTTTATTTGAAGGGCTAATTCTCTTGTTGGAACAATTATTAGTCCTTGTACGCTATTATCCTCTATATCTATATTTTCGCATAATGGTATGGCAAAGCTGGCAGTTTTTCCACTTCCTGTTTTTGATTTTACTATTACATCATTTTTGTTTAATAAATATGGTATTACTTCAGCTTGTACTTTTGAAGGTTCTTCATATCTTAAGTTATTTAATCCTTTTATTATATTTTTATCTAAATTAAATTTTTCAAATTTATTTGTCATATTCTTCTCCTAAATTTTTTCATAAATAATAATATTTATTATATTATAATTATCCCATTCAAAACATTATATTTGAATTTATAACTTCCTTCCAATAAAAAAATCAGTATTATCGATTAATAATACTGATTTTACAATTTATATTAAGCTACTTCATGTATTTTTTCTTCTTTAGAGTAGCTTCTTACTTCTTTAGCAAGTACTGTAGCAATTATTACTATAGAAACTGCGTCTGCAACTGGTTGAGAGAACCAAACTCCATCTAATTCAAAATATTTTGGTAAAACCATCATTAATGGTATTAATAATATACATTGTCTAAGTAAACTTAGCACTATAGATAATTTAGCTTTTCCTATAGATTGTATATAGTTTGTACCTATAATACCTATACTTAATAACGGCATTGTTAATGTATATTTCTTAAGACCATTTATTGTTATTCCCATAAGCTTTGGATCACTATTAAACATTCCAACTAAAAGATGAGGCGCAACTTGTATTACTATAAATCCTACAACAAATATACAAGTTGATGCTAATAAACATAATTTTAATGTTTTAGCCACTCTATTGTATTGTTTTGCTCCATAGTTAAAACCAACAATAGGTTGCATACCTTGGCTTATACCAAATGAAGGCATTAAGAACATTAATGATATTGAACTTACTGTAGCCATAGCTCCTATTGCCAAATCTCCTCCGTATGTTTTTAGACTTTGATTACTTATAACTTGCACCATACTTGCTGCAAGCTGTATTGCAAATGGAGATATACCTATTGCTAGTATTGATTTTATTGCACTAGAATTTAATTTTAACATAGACGTATTAAACTCTAAATTTGATTTTTTTCTTAAATAGTATAAAAGTCCCCATATAGCAGTAACAGCTTGAGATGTTATTGTCGCTATAGCAGCACCTCTAATTCCCATATTAAATCCAAATATCAAAACTGCATCTAATATTATATTAGCTATACATCCTACAGTCATTATTGTTGCTGATAATTTAGGATTTCCATCTCCTCTAATAATATTATTGAAAAACATTCCTAATATATTAAATATAGTCCCTATCATAATTATATCTATATATGATTTTGCATAATATAATGTTGATTCACTAGCACCAAACATTATTAATATTTGTTCAGAAAACATTAATCCTATAATAGTTAATATAATACCTATTATAACTGATAATATCATACCAGTTCCTATGATACTTTGTGCTTCTTCTTTTTTTCCTTGCCCTAATTTTATAGAAATATTAGTTGTTGAACCTACACCTACAAGCATCCCAAATGCTAGTAATATAGTTACTATTGGCATAGTTACTCCAAGCCCAGCTATTGCCATAGACCCAACTCCTGGTATATTACCTATAAATATTCTATCTACTACATTATAAAGAGCATTTACCATCATTCCTATAATTGCTGGAACTGAATATTTTAAAAGTAATTTACCAATAGATTCTTGTCCTAATTCTAATTGATTATTCTTCATTAATTTTCCTCCTGTTTATCTATATTTAAGCAAACTTTTTTAAGTAGTTTAATCATTAATTCTTTTTCACTTTCATCTAAATGTTCGCTTATTTTTCTTTCCCATTCATCTAATACTGAAAATATATTTTCTTTTACGTCTCTACCTTTTTGGGTTAAATAAATTTTATTAGATCTTTTATCCTTTTCATCCTTGTATCTTATAAGATATCTTTCTTTTTCTAATTTTTTTATAGCTCTTGCTGTTGTCCCTTTATCAATTTTCAAAGCTTTAGATAACTCTTCTTGATTTCTTCCATCTTCTATATAAAGTTCCAATAAAAACATAAATTGTCCTTGACCTATGTTGTACTTTTCCATTTCCTTAGTTACAAAAATACCACCTCTTCTATAAAGTTGAGATATATATTTTCCTATGTTATCACAAGATTTTTTATTCATGAGCGTTATCCCCCGTATACTAATATAGTTGCAAAGGCAACTATATTAGTATACCATAATTAGTTGTATTTGCAACTAATTATTTTAAGGTAAATACATCCTATTCTTTATATTTTTATATAATTTTAACAAAAATAAAGAATTTGCATAAAAATGCAAATTCTTTATTAATAAGTCTATAAAGTTGAAGTAATATATTTAATATATGATATAAATAAATCAGCTTCTCTCTTAGTATTATAAAGTCCCAAGCTAGCTCTTAACATACCACTTGGATGAGCATTATTTCTAGCCTCTCTGCAAGCAGTTAAATCACTTATTCCCATTAATCTATTTACATATGGATGAGAACAAAACTTACCTGTTCTAAGAGCAATTCCCATCTCATCTGCAAACCTCTTTCCTATCTTTTTATAATCTTGACCTTCTATATTAAATACTATTATGCCTAATCTATCATCTATATTTTCAGTATCACCATAAAGTATAACTTTATCAATTTTCTTTAACTCTTTAATTAAATATTCTTTTAGATACATTTCATGTTCATATATATTATCAAATCCAATTTGCTTAAGTTGTTTCAATGATCTTGCTAAAGCAATCGCCCCCAAAGCATTTGGTGTTCCTGCCTCATGTAAAGATGGTGGTTCTGACCAAATAACTTCATTATCAAGGACAGCTTTCACACATCCTCCTCCTTTTAATAAAGGAGCTCCATCTGAAAGTTCTTCTGTAAGCCCTACTATAGCACCACTTCCATATGGAGCATATACTTTATGTCCTGAAAATACTAAAAAATCAATTC
>NZ_JAGHFM010000227.1 GCF_017888745.1 Terrisporobacter sp.
ATATTTTTTCTACATTAGATTCCTTATTTAATTTCCAACATATAGCGTGCTCTCTTCCTCCACCGCCAACAACTAATATATTCATCCTAATATACCTCCTAGTGTTTAAAGTGTCTTATTCCTGTAAACACCATTGTCATATCATATTTATTACAAGCATCTATAGAGTCTTGGTCTCTCATAGAACCACCTGGTTGAACAATTGCCTTTACTCCTACTTCTTTTGCAAAAGTTACACAATCATCAAATGGAAAGAATGCGTCTGAAGCAAGTATTGCTCCTTCAAAGTTCTTATCTTTATTATTTTCCACTGCATTTTTTAATGCCCATATTCTTGATGTTTGACCACATCCTAACGCTAAAGTCACTCCGTCTTTGACTATTGCTATAGCATTTGATTTCATATTCTTAACAACTTTCATTCCAAATTCCATATCTGATAATTGTTCTTTAGTTGGTTTAATTTCTGTTACAGTTTCATATTTTTCTACTAAAGTATTATTTTTGTCTTGAACTAATAATTTTCCATCTAGATACTTCATGTCACATGGTTGTAAGCTATCCTCTATTTTAGCAAGTTTTAAAACTCTTAAATTCTTTTTAGTTCTAAGAATTTCTAATGCTTCTTCTGTAAAATCATAAGCTACTACTATTTCCAAGAATATTTCAGTTAATTTTTTAGCAGTCTCAGCATCTATTGTTGATGTTATTCCCACTATACCACCAAATATTGAAACTTTATCAGCTTCATAACATTTTGTATACGCTTCATAAGCATCTTTTCCAAGACCTACTCCACATGGATTCGTATGTTTTATGGCTACTGACACTACTTCTTTATTGTCTTTAAACTCTCTCATTACTTCTAAGCAACCATGTAAGTCATTCAGATTATTGAAAGATAACTCTTTTCCGTTTAATTGTTCGTAATTTAATATTGGGTTTTTAGCATTAGATTGGCTATATAAAACACCTGATTGATGTGGATTTTCACCATATCTTAATGTTTGTTCTTTTTGGAATGTTAAGTTTAATATTTCTGGATATTCATCTTTAACTTCTCCAGCAAAATAATTTGATATAAGAGCATAGTATCTACCTGTTGTAGAAAATGCTTTGTAAGCTAGTCTTTTTCTATCTTCTAAAGTTAAAGTATCTGTCTTTAGTTTTTCTATAATCATAGAATAATCATTGACATCAACTATTATCGCTACATCTTTATAGTTTTTTGCAGCAGAACGTATCATTGATGGTCCACCTATATCTATATTTTCTATCATTTGTTCATGAGATTTGCCTGCTTTTAAAGTTCCTTCAAAATCATATAAATTTACTACTACCAAGTCTATAGGATTTATATTATATTCTTTTACAGTTTTAATATGTGATTCATCATCTCTCTTATATAAAATCCCACCATGTATATATGGATTTAAAGTCTTCACTCTTCCATCTAATATTTCTGGGAATTTTGTTACTTCATCTATTTGTATAGCTTTTACACCATTTTCTTTTAATATCTTAAAAGTGTTACCTGTAGATATAACTTCATATCCCAATTTATTTAACTCTGAACAGAATTCCACTACACCAGTTTTATCTGTTACACTTACTAATGCTCTTTTAATCATTTATATAAACCCTCCTACCATCGACAGTCAGCTTATTTTCACAAAACATACTTATACTTTTTGTAAGTATTTCATGTTCTACTTTAAGTACCCTTGCTGCTAATTTTTTTGAATCGTCATCTTGTTTTACTTCTACAGTTTTTTGCATTATTATTGGACCTGTATCCGCTCCTTCATCAACAAAGTGAACAGTAGCTCCAGTTACTTTTGCCCCATAATCAATAACTCCTTGATGGACTTTTTCACCATAGTATCCTTTACCACAAAAGGCTGGTATTAATGATGGATGAATATTTATTATTCTATTTCTGTATTCATTTACTAGTTTCGGACTGATTATTTTTAAATAACCAGCCAATACTACTAGATCTATTTCATTTTCCTTTAATATTTGTATTATTTTATCTTCTTCTTTTTCAAAAATAGCTTTTATATCATGATTTTTAGCCCTTTGAAGTCCATATGCATCTTCTTTATTAGAAATAACTACTTTTACATTTCCCTTTATAGTGTTATTTTCACAACCATCTATAATAGCCTGTAAATTAGTTCCTCCTCCAGATATTAAAACTCCTATCTTTACCATAGCTCAACACCTTCGTGATCATCTACAACTTCACCAATTATATAAGCTTTATCTTTCATTAAATCCTTATATTTTTCATCTATCTCTACTTCATTTTGTAAATTGTTATTATTTATATAATCAACTATATCTTGTGCATCTTCTTTGTTAGCTACTAAAACTAAACCAATACCCATGTTAAAAGATTTATGAAGTTCTCTTTTTTCAACCATATCAAGTTTTTCTATCATTTCAAATATAGGTGGTTTATCCCAAGAATTAGTTTTTATATTTAATCCTAATCCTTCTGGTATAACTCTAGTTATATTTTCTATCACTCCACCACCTGTTATATGAGAAATAGCTTTTATATTTTGTTTTTCTAATAAATCTAAAACTAATTTAACATATATTTTTGTGGGAGTTAAAAGAGCTTCTCCTAATGTCATTCCTAATTCTTCTTTATATTCATTTAAATTGTATTTAAGAGTATCCAAGAAAATTTTTCTCACAAAAGAGAATCCATTACTATGTACACCACTTGAAGATATCCCTATTAATACATCCCCTTTTTTAACATCTTTTCCTGATACTATTTTTTCCTTATCTGCTATACCTACAGCAAAACCAGCTAAATCATATTCGTCTTCACTGTACATTCCAGGCATTTCCGCTGTCTCACCACCGATTAATGCACATCCAGACATTTTGCATCCGTTAGCTACACCTTCAACAATTTTATCTATATGTTCTGGAACTAATTTTCCTATAGCTATATAATCTAAAAATAGTAAGGGCTTAGCCCCTTGGCATATTAAATCATTAACACTCATAGCCACTAAATCTATTCCTACTGTGTCATGTTTATCCATCATTTGAGCTAATTTAAGTTTTGTTCCTACACCATCTGTTGCAGCAAGTAATACTGGTTCTTTCATAGTTAAAAAGTCTTTTAAACTATATAATCCACTGAAGTTTCCTAAGTCACCTATAACATTTTTATCATAAGTTTCTTTTATCTTATTTTTTATTAAATTTACCGCTCTATTCCCTTCATCTATATTTACTCCTGATTGCTCATAAGTTAGCATGACATTGCTTCCCCCTTATCTATTTTCTTAACTGGATAATCTCCGTCAAAGCATGCTTTGCAGAAATTAAAAGGCTCATCTACTGCATTTAACATACCTTCTATATCTAAAAATTTTAAAGAGTCACAACCTATGAACTCTCTCATTTCTTCTATACTCTTATTTGAAGCTATAAGTTTTGAACGATTTGGCGTATCTATTCCATAATAACAAGAATATTTAACTGGTGGAGATGTTATTCTTAAATGTATTTCTTTAGCACCAGCTTCTTTTAATGATTTTACTAATAATCTTGAAGTTGTTCCTCTTACTATTGAATCATCTACCAAAACTATAGATTTTCCTTTTATAATACGAGATAATGGATTAAGCTTTATCTTGACCCCTAATTCCCTTTCTTCTTGAGTAGGTTTTATAAACGTTCTTCCTACGTATCTATTTTTTACTAATGCTTCTGTAACAGGTATTTTACTAGCAGCAGAGTAACCTAATGCTCCTGGCCATCCTGAATCCGGTACTGGTACCACCATATCAACATTTACATTATCATCGCTAGCTAATATTTCCCCAGATTTAACTCTGAATTCATAAACATTTACATCATCTATCGTTGCATCATTTCTAGCAAAATAAATATGTTCAAATATACAACTTTTTTTCATTGATCTATAATTATTGCTGAAATTATATGACTTTAATTCACCGTCTTTAATCACTACAATTTCTCCTGGTTCAACATCCCTAATTACTTCTCCGCCTAAAATATCTATTGCACAATTTTCTGAAGCAAATATATAATCATTATCTTTTTTCCCAATAACTAATGGTCTAAATCCAAATGGATCTCTAACACCTATCAATTCATCATCACTCATAATTACAAGTGAATATGCTCCTTTAATATAGTCCATTGTAAGCTTCAAACTTTCTACTATATTACCCTTATAGTATCTAGCAAGTATATAGAGTATAACTTCTGTGTCACTATTACTTGTGAACATATACCCATCTTCTTCAAGCATATCCTTTAAAGTTTGAGCATTTACTAAGTTTCCATTATGAGCTAAAGCAAGTCTCCTTTTTCTTACATTTCCTACTAATGGTTGGCAGTTAGCAAAACTACTTCCTCCAGCTGTAGAATATCTAACATGAGCAATACCCATATTACCTTGTAATTTCTCCAACTTTTTAGGTGTAAAAACGTCACCTACAAGACCCATATCTTTGTAATAATTTATTTCCTCTCCATTTGAAACTGCCATACCGCAACTTTCTTGACCTCTATGTTGAATAGAGTATAAAGAGTAGTACAACTGCTTAGATATATCTTTATCTTTAGAGTATATTCCTACAACTCCGCACATATAAAATGCCTCCTGATTAAAATTATTTATTCATTCTTGATAAGACTTCTTCGTATCCTTGCACTAAATCTCCAAGATCTCTCCTAAATCTGTCTTTATCTAGCTTTTCATTTGTATTTACGTCCCAAAGTCTACAAGTGTCTGGTGATATTTCATCTGCTAATATAATATTGCCTTCCGTATCTTTACCAAATTCAAGTTTGAAATCAACTAATTTTAAGTCCATTTTTAAGAAGAACTTTTTCATTATTTCATTAATTTTTAAAGTTTGAGTTCTTAGAAATGCTAATTCTTCTCTTGTTGCTAATTTTAATGCAACTGCATGATCATCATTTAATAATGGATCACCAAATTCATCATTTTTGTATGACATTTCAAATGTAGGTGTGTCTAATACTATTCCTTCTTCAACCCCGTATCTTTTGCAGAATGAACCTGCTGTGATATTTCTTACTATTACCTCCAATGGTAAAATCTCGACTTTCTTAACTAACATTTCTCTATCAGATAGGCTTTTTATGAAGTGTGATTCTATTCCCTCTTTTGCTAATTCTTCAAACATTATAGTTGATATTTTATTATTTAATATTCCTTTTGAAGATATTTCTGCCTTCTTCTCTCCATTAAATGCTGTAGCATCATCTTTGTAGTAAACTACAAACTCATTTTCATTTTCTGTACTAAATATTTTTTTTGCTTTCCCTTCATATAATAACATGTTATTTACCCCCTTAAACTCATATCATCTTCTAATACTTTTCTTGCCATTTCATCTCTATAATCTTTTAAATCCTCTTTTAGTTTAGGATATTTTATACTCATTATTTGCATTGCCATTAATGCTGCATTAAGACCTGCATCTATTGTTACAGTGGCTACTGGTATTCCTTTTGGCATTTGAACCATAGATAAAAGTGAATCTAAGCCATCCATTGTAGAAGATTTTATTGGTAGACCAACTACTGGAATTAAAGTATTTGCTGCAATTACTCCTGGTAAATGTGCAGCCTTGCCTGCTGCTGCTATTATTACATCCACTTCTTCATCTATTTCTTTTATAAATTCTTCTAATTCTCTCGGTGTTCTATGTGCAGATAAAACTCTAACTAAAACTTCAACACCATATTTTCTTAATAAACCTATCCCTTCTTCTAATTTAGGATAATCTGATTTTGAACCCATAACTACTGCTACTTTCATAACATACCCCCATGTTTATAATTAGGATTTTTATCGACTTATTATTCGTTATATTATACGAACTATTATACCTTTATATTATATTAATATTAAGTTTTTTTCAATATAAATATATGATTTTTATACCATCATCTAAGTAAATAATATGTTATTTATCGAATTATTTTGCAATCAATTTTAAAATCAATCGTATTTTCTCATTCTATAGTTAATTATTAAAGTTGCAAAACTCATATAAAAAAATTTCTTTAATAATTAAAGAAAAAAATCATTTAATTATTTCTTAGTTAAATAAATTTTTTCTTCAAAAATTAAAATAAAAAATCTCCATAAAAAAAGAAAGCATTATGCTTTCTTTTTTTATATATGGTATTAAGTTTTATATCAATTATTTTTTCATTGATTCATATTCTTCTTTTGTAGCAGGAACTTTGATTTGTCCACTTTTTATTTTTTCTATTGTTTTATTTACATAGTCTAAAATATCTTGAGGTACTAAACTTTTACTACTTTCTGGTATTCCAACACCATCTTGTTCAAGACCATATACTTTTGACTCGCCACCTTTTAATTTCCCATTTACAAGGTCATTTACAGTATCATAAACACCTACATCTACTTTTTTCAATGCAGAAGTTAGTACATTTTCTGGAGCTAAGCTACTCTGATCCTTATCTACACCTATAGCATATTTATTTTTTTCTTTTGCAGATTCTATAGCTCCAAGTCCTGTTGCGCCAGCAGCAGAAAGTATTATATCTGATCCATTTGAATACATCTGATTAGCTATAGATTTTCCTTTAGCTGCATCTGCAAATGTACCTGCATATTGAACATTAACATCTACATTTTTATTAGCTTCATTTACACCTGCTTTATATCCATATTCAAATCTAGATATAACTGCATTTTCCATACCTCCAATAAAGCCTACTTTGTTTGTTTTTGTCATTTTACCAGCGATAAGTCCAGTTAAATAAGCTGCTTCATTTTCTCTAAATAATATTGGTGTTACATTGTTAGGTATTTGATCATAACTTTCATCAATTATTGCAAAGCTTTGATCTGGATAGTTTTCTGCTTGAGTTTTTATATCTTCAGCCATAGTATTTCCTACTCCTATGATTAAATCCATCCCTTGATCTGCTAGGGTTTCTATATTACCTAAATATTCTGATGCTTGTTTCGATTCAATAACCTTTATTTCTACACCTAAATCTTTTTGTGCTTTTTGAAGCCCTTCCCATGCTGATTGATTAAATGACTCATCATTTATTCCTCCAGTATCAGAAACCATACCTATTTTTATAGTATTTTCTTTTTTAGTTTCTGCTTTATTATCTCCGCAACCAACTAAACTTGATAAAGTTAATATTATAGCTGCACCTAAAGCTGTCATTTTTTTTAGTTTCATATTTTCCTCCTGATGTCATTATAACTAATCGCTATATTTTATATTTTTACTAAT
>NZ_JAGHFM010000228.1 GCF_017888745.1 Terrisporobacter sp.
ATGTATTACAAGGATTCTTTATGGCTCCTTATGTTACTTCTCAAGCAGTTATGGGAGCAATTTACTGTGCAAGAATGTTTGAAAGATTAGGATATGAAGTACTTCCTAAATATAATGATTTAAGAAGTGATATTATACAAGTTGTAAGACTAAAAAATGCTGAAGAAGTAATAGCGTTTTGTCAAGGAGTTCAAGCTGCAGCTCCAGTTGATTCATATGTTAAGCCAGAGCCATGGGCGATGCCTGGTTATGAAGATGAAGTTATAATGGCAGCTGGAGCATTTATCCAAGGTTCATCAATAGAACTTAGTGCTGATGCACCAATAAGACCTCCTTATAACGTATACTTCCAAGGTGGTCTTACATTTGATCATTCAAAAATGGGAACATTAAAAGCAGTAGAATATATAAAAAAATTAAATAAATAGAATAATAAAAAATAAAAGTCTTAATATATAAATGTATTAAGACTTTTATTTTTTACTTACAAGGGCATTATATTGACCTCAAATTTGTGGAAAACTCCTAGGCTAAAGTATTATCAATACATTTGAGAAGTTGTAAAAAATAAATTTTGAGCAACGGGCAAAGCCGTTGGCGATATGAACGAAGTGAATTTTTTATTATTGATTTTTGGAGGGATAAAATGAAAATTTGTATTTTTTTAGGCGCTGGTGCGTCAGCAGCAGAAAATATTCCAATACAAAATGAATTATTTACTGATTATTTTAAATATAGTTTAACAAATAATAAAAATAATGATATGAATAAAAATTTAAGAACTTTTTTTAAAGAAGTATTTAATATAGATGTTTTTAATGATGATTTAAACAAAGTAAATTTTCCTACATTTGAAGAAGTATTGGGAATATTAGATATGGCAGAGCAAAGAAGAGAGTCTTTTAAAAACTTTGGAACAGAAACTTACAATAATAAAAATGGTTCTATTAATATTTTAAGACAATATTTAATATTACTCATGGCAAATGCAATAAATAATGCTTCTAAAAGTAGTAACAAATATCATGAGCTTCTTTTAAAAAAGCTATTGAAAAATAATCAATTGTTGGATACTACTTTCTTAAGTGTAAATTATGATATACATATAGATAATAGTATTTCAACTATATATGATAAGGTTAAATTTCCTATAATGCTGGACTATGGAGTTGATTTTGCAAATTTTAATTTTAGTAATAGTTCTTGGAAAAGACCATATGGTCAAAGCATAAAATTATATAAAATACATGGATCACTTAACTGGTTATATTGTCCTATTTGCTCCAGTTTAACTCTTACTCCTTATGAAGGTGGCGTTATGAGAATTTTAAATAATCAGGAAGATGCTACGTGTTTAAATTGTGGGGAGCATACTATTCCAATAATAGTGCCACCAACTTATTTTAAGGACATGTCTAATGTATATTTGTCAAATGTATGGAATAAAGCTGAGTCTGCTCTTCGTAAAGTCGATCTTTTAATATTTTGTGGATATTCTTTTCCAGAAGCTGACATTCATATTAAATACATGCTAAAAAGAGTTCAAACAAGTAGAAAAAATAATCCACTTAAAATTATGGTATTTAATAATCATGATAAAAAGTTAGAGTCATCACTAATTAAAGAAGAAAAAAGATACAAAAGATTTTTAGGAGAAAATGTTTTTTTTACTAGAGATTCTTTTCAAGATTTTTCAAGCGATCCTATTAAGTATATAAATTTTTCAAAAGATATGAAATAAAAATTAAGATTAAATATATTAGAATTATACAAAATCAAATTGACTAATTTGCCACCAACTATGTTTATTCCTATTTTTTAGGGTATTTTCAACATTATTTAGAAGAAGTTTTAGACAAATTATTTATTTAGAAGGAATATGACTCTTATAATCAAATATTTAGTTAATATGAACAATAATTTTACTATTTAGGGGGAATTACTAATGGTAACATTCGATATAAACGGAGCAATAATCAAATTTGATGAAAAAAGAGATAATTATAATACAATTAGAAAAAGCTTTATAGAGTACGGTAATGAAGCTTCTCAGATGTTTAAGGATTATTGCTTAAATAATATTACAAATACAAGACAAATAAATGAAAAGTATTTGGAGTACGGACAAAATATAATAAATGATATAATAAGAAAGGGAGTAGAGATAATTGTTAATTATAATATAATAACAATAGATTTCAATCTATTTAAAGAAATATATTGTAATAAGTACTTAGATTTTAGTAGATTATTTAATAATGTAAATAGAGATATAAATAATAATAAAAGTAAGAAAAATAATAGTATTAGGATCTTTGATGTTAAACCCATAATATGTAAGTTATCAAATTATATATATGAAGATTGTTTTAAAGTTCATTTTGCTGTTTTAGATGCATTATTAGAAAATGGAGTTACAGAAGTTAATTCATATATAGACCAAAGATCAATAAGACAATCAAATGCATTATTTAATAATTATAAGGATGGATTTATAAGCAAATTAGATGGGTGTAAGGTTGTACAGAAGATAATTATGGCTAATCCATATAGAAAAGATGTTTATGAATTTTTAGTAAAAGAAGATGGAGACTTTATGCTAGAAATAGAAAAATTAGCCGAATACTTGGGATTTGATTTAAAAGAATATAAAGGATCACTAATGGATATGTATATAAAAGAATTAATGGATAAAGGTGTTGGGAATATAGATTTAGCAAAGGAAAAAGTAAAAAAATATGCTAAGTATATAGGCTGTAAAAATGATAGTATTTATATAACTAGAATAG
>NZ_JAGHFM010000031.1 GCF_017888745.1 Terrisporobacter sp.
AAGGTATAAATTGTAATACCATACCACCTACATATAATCCTACAAATAAGAATGAAGCAGCGAATATCCAGAAATGTTTCATTTTAGTAACTTCTGCAAAAGAATAACCCCATTTAGTAGATCCAGTGTCAACAGAATCTTTTTTCTTCTTAGAAACATTAGCAGATAATTCATCTTGAGATTTTGGTAATCTTAATATGAAAAGAGCTATTGGTAAAGCTACAACTATAGCTATTATACCAAATCTTAAGTAAGTTGCCTTATATCCTATTGTAGGAAGCCATTTTCCTGCTAATAATTGAAGGAACATGTTACCTAATCCACCACCAGCAAATGCTAGACCCATAGCTAAACCTTTGTTTTCTACGAACCAACCATTTATAAGTGTTGGAACACCTATTGCAGATATTATAGCAGAACCTATTTGAACTAAAATTGATAATGCATAGTAAATGAATATGTTATCTCCAGCTAATGAGAAAGCTGCGAAACCTCCACCTAATATTAAAACACCTATAACATAAAGTAATTTTATATTAGCCTTAGGGTTAGAATATAACTTCCCTATGAATGGAGAACATACTGCAGATACTACTGTACCTATAGTAAATATTAATGAAAACTGAGCTAATGTAAACCCTTCCGCAGACATTACATAGTTAGTAAATGTAGGTTGTAGGTTAGCTGCAATTGAGAATGGAACAGCTTGGATAAGCATACAACCGAAGACTATAGCCCAGCCATAGAAAAATTGTTTTTTGTTGTTTTGAGTTTTTTCCATAATGAATACCTCTTTTTGTTATAATTTGTTGGCGAACAATACATAACACTATATAAGTTATTTATTCCTAAGTTTATTTTGAATATAAATTTATTATATATGTATATATATAATAAATTGTAAAAAATAAACTTTATAGAATAAAATATATCACATAAAATAATTGTCGTCAAATGAAATAATATAACAAAAAAAGAAATTTAATTATAAAAATGAAAATAAATCAAGTTATAATTTGTAGAAAAATAACAAATTACTATAAAATATTATATTGGTTTAAAAATATGAAGGAATATAAAACTATTAAAAATAACAATATATTTATATTCTAACTTGATATATATAATATGTAGGAAAAAATAACCATTGATTGTTTGTAAGTATAATTTTTAAAAGAAAAAATAAAATAAAAATTTAGATTTTTTTAAAAAAAGTACAAATGCTTGACAAATATCGATAATTATTGATAAAATCAATTTGTGAATGGCGAGTAATACATAACAAGATATAGTTTTCAATTTTAAACGTAATATTGTCTTAATTTAGTTGTGTGAAAACATTTAACTAAATGTGGAATAATAATTAAGGTAATATGATTAATTTAAGTTATTAACTATTAATCTTGTTTTTTTATTGCTATATTTATTTTAGTTTAACAATCAAAAGAAATTATAAAATTCAATAATAAAACAAAAAAGGAGAAAAGACATGTTACATCAATTAGAAGCTGTAATAACAGCAATATCTGATGCAGTTTGGCCAATATTTTTACCATTCATGTTAATAGTTGGTGCATTTACATCTATAAGAACTATATTCATGATCCAAGGTAAAGCAACTAAGCCGGCTGGATTAAAAATAAAAAATATAATAGGACCTGCATCGATATCATTAGGTGCGATGATAGGTACTGGGGCAATCATAGGTGTTTTAGGTGCATTATCAAAATTCTCTGCATCTGGAGAAGTAAATGTAGAAGCTATGGCTATATGGGCTTTAATAGGAGCTTGTATAATGGTACCGGTTTCTTACGCTGAGACTTTAAACTCTAAAATAATGGGTAAAAGTCCAAAAGAATATATAGGACAATTAATAACTCCTAAATTAGGAATGGTTTACGCTGTATGTTTCGTTGCTTTAGCAGTATTCGGATTCGGTGGATTCCAATTCTCTGGTATAGACTCAGTTGCTAGTCTAGTAACTAGCCAATTCATGGGTATAAACCTTACTTTAACTCAAAGATATATGTTTATAGTTGTACCAGTAATAGCAGTAGTTGCTGCTTTAGTATTATCTAAAAAACATGAAATATTCATGAATGCAATGACTTATATGATAGGAACAGCTGTAGTTGGATACTTTATATTCTTCACATTATTTGTTATAAAAACTTCTGGATATATACCAACTTACTTTGCTCATATATTAGAAGGAATGACTAATCCAGTAAATGGATTTTCAGGAATTGTCTTAGGATTCGTATTAGGTATGCAAAAAGTATTACAAACTGCTGAAACTGGTCTAGGTGCTTTAGCAATGGCTGCTCAAGAAGCTGATACTAAACCAAGAGAAGCGGCTATGATATCTTTAATACCTACAGTAGTTACAGTAGTTGTATCTATAGTAGTTACTTCATATATAGCATCTTATGGTATAAATGCTGGAATAATAACATTCCAAGGTGGAGCTGCTGAGAGATTAGCTGAATACTTTGCTACTGCTGAAAGTATAACAGGTATATTTGGACTAGTTGTATTATGTGCATTTACAGTATTATCTGCATTAACTACAATATTAGGATCTTACTACTACATGACTAAATTATTTAAAGAAAATCATATAAATAAAAATATAGCTATATACTTAGCTTTAATTATATTAGCTGGTACTTTAGCGGTATTTGGAGCGAATGTTGTATTCGAAGCAGTTGACTTACTATTATTCGTACTTTGCGGAATAAACGTAACTGCATTAGCAATATTCACAGTTAAAGAATGGAAAAAATATGTAATATCTGACGATAATCAAGATCAAAGAAAAGCATCATAATTTTCAATATTATTTATAATAATTAAAAATCTTACTTGGGTAACTACTCATGTAAGATTTTTTGTATATAAGGCAAAATAGCATAAGGGATACAATATAAATAAATCAAACTTAATTAACTGATAATTTAGTTGATAGAATGACCTAATATGTTTTTTCTAACATCTTGAGGAATGTATAAAATAAGCTATAAAAATCGTATAAGTATTGATTTATACAATAAGATTATAAAAGGGTTATTTAAGTTATTGTATATCTCATATATATAAATATAAACTAAGAGTTAATCAATATTAGATGATTGATATAAATAAATATATTGGAGGATCTGTATAATATGAAAATGTATATGAGAGGAAATAAACGTTCAAAAGAGATAGGAAGTGGTATTCCGAATACTATTGCATATACAGCTATAAAAAATTTTCTTGTTTCAAATGATTTTAAAGAGATAAGGGAAGATTACTGTATTGGTAAACTTAATAAAAATCAAGTAACTCAAATTATGTCAGATATAAAGTGGCTTTTTAGAAATTATAAAGAGTTAGAGGTCTTAGCCATAGAGGATGATGAAAACAAATCTATGAGGTTTATTTTATAATAATTAAGTAAATAAAAAGCTATCTTTTAATAGATATCAATCTATTAAAAGATAGCTTTTTATTTATATTTTGATGAAAATTAACAAGCTTCTTTAACTTTATTTTTTGTTTTCTTAACTTTTACCATGATCCAAATAGCTAATAATATAGCTCCAACTATATCAAAGAATAGATGGTTTAATATATACATTAATTAAGAATTTAAAATTAACATGAATATAATAATTTATATAATGTATAATTAAGATATATATCTTAAATTAGAAAGGTAATAAAATGTTTGGTTATGTTAGAATAAATAAGATGGATTTAACTTTTAGAGAGTTTGAAAATTATAAAGGCTACTACTGTGGTTTATGCAGGTATTTAAAGAAGAATCATGGTGAAATATCTAGACTTGGATTGAATTATGATATTACATTTTTGATTGTGCTTCTTACTGCCTTATATAAACCTAATAGTGAAATAATTGAAGAGAATTGTATAGTTAGTCCATTTAAAAAGAAAAAGAAAATAATAAATGAAATAACAGAATATGCAGCAAGTATGAATATTATTTTATCTCATTATAAATTAGAAGATAACTTATTAGATGATAAAGGTATTAAGGATATTTTGGCTTACAATATATATAAAGGAAAGCTAAAACTAGCATATGAGAAATACCCTCAAAAGGCTGAAATTATAAAGCAACAAATGAAGTTGCTAAATGAGTTAGAAAAAGAAAAAAGTTCTAATATAGATATGGTATCTAATACTTTCGGTGAAGTAATGGGAGAGATTTTTTCTTATAAAGATGATTCATATGAAGAAGATTTAAGAAGGATAGGTTTTAATATAGGAAAATATATATATATTTTAGATGCTTATGAAGATTTGGAAGAAGATTATAAAAAAGGAAGATATAATCCTTTTAATGAATATATAAATAAAAGGGAAGAGTTAAAGGTAAGGGTAGATAAACTAATTAGTATATCCCTTGGTTTATTAGCCTCATCTATAGACAAATTAAATTTGCAGATAAATAGAGGTATAATAGAAAATATAGTTTACTCTGGAGTGTATATGAGATATAAGAATATATTAAATAAAGGGAGTGAAAGTAATGTACAATAATGTTTATGGAGAAGAAAGGTTTTTAACAGCTAGAAAATTTATAGCAAATAAAGAGTTTAAAAGAGCATATGAAATTTTACAAAGTATAAGTGATAAATGTGGAGAGTGGTATTATTTAAGGGGATTATCTGCTATGAATATGGGGTATTATGAAGAAGGAGAAGATTGCTTAAAAAGAGCTAAATTCATGGAACCTAATAATAAAGAATATATAAATGCATATAATCAGTATAATAGTTATAGAAATGATTATAACCGTCGTTCTTATGATTACAATAGAAATAGACGATATGATTCAAGTGGATGTTGTTGCTGCTGTTGTGGTGATGATTGTTGTAGCGATTTATGTACATTGTACTTATGCGACTCATGTTGTGAATGTTGCGGAGGAGATTTGTGTACTTGTTTCTAGGAGTTGAAAAATATGAGTAGAAAAATTGCTTATGGAGGTATTTTATTAGCTCTAAATATAATTTTATTACTATTAGTTAATATAATACCGATTAATACATTATTTCTTATGGGATTAGCATCTTTACCTATATCTATAATAATAATGGAATATGGGCCTAAGCTAGGGACAATATTTTATATGGCGTCTGTTATATTAAGTTTTATTGTTATGACTAATAAGTCTCAATGGATATTATATATATTTACATTTGGGATTTATGGATTAATAAAGTATGTAATAGAAAATGATAGAAGTTTTTTTACAGAATATATTATGAAGATAATATCAGCAAATATATTGATTCTTATAACATACTTTATATTAAAAAACTTTGTATATATACCTGTAAATTTATTTACTATAATAATATTTCAGATAGCATTCCTGATTTATGATTATGTATATTCTAGATTTATAGATTATTATAATATTAGACTTAGAAAAATAATTATTAATAAATAGCAAAAGGACTAAAGATATATTTGTATATTTTTAGTCCTTTTTAATCATTGTATATATAAATCATACTGGATAAAGTTACTTTAATAATATTATTATATTAAATTAAAGTATTTTGCTTGATATTCAGTTAACTCTTCTTGGCAAGATGGACAGTTATAAGTTTTTACTGAAGAAGTAAACTTCTTATCTTTATCATTAAACTTCATCTTTATCTTTTCATCTATACCTATCTCTGTTAAGTCCTTACCACATTTCTTACAATTGTGTATAGAACATAGATTTTCTAATAGATCTACAGATACATTATCAATATTATAATTACAGTTACAACAAAATACTCTGCTATCTCTTTGTCTAGATATTTCTTGCGACTTATTTTTTTCTTTTGAAAAATTATAGCTTATTTCTTCAAATACCTTATATCCATTCTCAAAAACATTTGAGTTACAATGAGGACATAAGAAAACAGGTGTATAACTATTTATATTTTGTTTTTCTTCTAGTGTATCTTTTTCCATTTTAGATGTAGATTCATGTTCATAATTACCTATTAAGTAATTATATGTATCTATACTATTGTAATCTTTGGAAACAGCTATAAGATGATTTCTTATAGATGAAAATTGTTTATTTCTAGATGGACCATCTAAATTTATTATTTTATTTTCATTAACAAACTTTAATACAGATACATAATTATATTTGCTTGCATAAAATAGAACCATTTCATCTATATTTTGTTCAGAAACTTTATCTGAGAAGTCTATCCAAGTCTCAGGTGATTCTAAATATAATTTTTTGCTTATATCATCTAAGTCACCAAGAATATCAATAAAGTTTAAAATTCTTTCGTTTATATTCAAGTTATCATCCTCCGTACAATTGGTATATTATAAGCCTATCTCAAATCTTTTCACATTGCAATCTAAAGAATAAATTATATCTTTTCTTTCAACTATTATTTCAGCTTTTTCTTTTAAATCATCATTTTGTATTATATGATTAACTAGTTCATTAGTTGGGTTAATTGCTACAGGATGTCCAACACGCTTAAGCATACTAATATCACCATTAGTATCTCCATAGGCATAAGACTGACTTAAATCTATATCGTATTTTTCTACAAATTTATCTATAGCAATATTTTTACTCTTTGAGTCCCACATAGGTATGACAGTTCCGTTAAATTTACCGTCTTCAAATATATATTCACTACCTGCATAATCTGTTGCATTATATTTTTTAGCCATCTTTTCCACTAAAAAGCTTGGGCTTCCAGATATAAAAATAACTTTATGACCATTTTCTAAATGCCATTTTATTCTTGAGTGTGTATATTTATAAACACGCTCTGATTTTAAAGCAATAACTTGATCACTAGTAAAATCAATTCCTGACTTATCTACATTTTGTAATGACTTAACATATAAATCACATATTTCATCAAGATAGTCATCGTAATTAGCTTGTCTTTTATCCCAATCTAAAAATGTATCCCTAGCATGGGCAACCCAAGCTTTTTGATCTACGATTTCGTATTTAATAAGCTTTTTAAAATGTTCTACCATAAGGGAATCCCTATAAATTGTTCCATCAATATCAAAAAAAGCTCCTATATTTTTCATTGAATCACCTCATATAAGTATTTACTTTATTATATTATAAAATTCGATTTTGTTGTAAAC
>NZ_JAGHFM010000229.1 GCF_017888745.1 Terrisporobacter sp.
TAATAATACTATCTTTTTTTATCTTGGCATATAATTCTCCTGCATTACCAATTTTTAAAGCTTTATTACTTTCTTCTAAGGTGAAATTAGCGCCTATACAAAGTTGTAAGATTTTATCTCTGCTAGGCTTTTTATCGCCTCTCAAAATTTCATAAGCATAAGTTCTATCTAAATCAGCATTTTTTATTACATTACTTTTACTAAGGCCTTTTTCCTTAAAAGTTTTTGAGAAATATTCATGTAAAAGTATATCTTTAGAATTATTTAAAGTCTTTGATAGATAATCTTCTAAATTTGATTCATTATCAATATTTTTTAATAAGCTCATTAATTCTATAGTTTCTAAATCGTTCATATTATCCATATAGTATTTTCACCTCTTCAAATAATATGATATAATTTTAAGGTTAGAAAATCAACAATAAGGAGTGTAAAATTTGAGTTTAGATGCAGAGTTTAGGCTATCTTTATATGAAGAACTAAAGTTACTACATAAGAGTAGAAAAGGAGAAATTTTTTTAGTTCAAAATATACAAGATGAGAAGATATATATTAAAAAAGAAATAAAAGAGTATACAAAAGAAATTTATGAGAATATAAGCAAAATTGATAGTATAAATATGCCTAAAATTTATGATTTATTTGAAGTAAACGATAAATTAATCGTAATTGAAGAATTTATAAATGGTGATACATTACAATCAATTTTAGAAAAAGAAAATAAATTAGAAGAAAAAGAAGTTATAAAATATATGATTTCTTTATGCGAAATTTTAGATGAAATACATAATTTAAACCCTCCTATAATACATAGAGATATCAAGCCAGCTAATATTATTATAAGTAGTGACAATGTACTTAAATTAATAGATTTTGATATTGCTAGGACATATAAAGATGGAGAAAATATGGATACCACACTTTTAGGTACTAAAGGATATGCATCTCCTGAACAATTTGGATTTGACCAAACAGATTGTAGAAGTGATATATATGCTATAGGTGTAATGATGAATGTTTTAACTACAGGTAAGCATATAAAGGAAGAATTAAATAATACATTATTAAAAGATATAATAAAAAAATGTACTAATATTTCGGCAGATGAAAGGTATCAAAATGTTTTTGAACTAAAAGAAGTATTGGAATCTAAACTATACTGTAATAATAATATTAAATTAAATAATGTAAATATAGTTGATGAAAATATGGATTCTAATAAATATGCTATAGATAGTAATTTAAAGTCTAATAATATAAATGAAAGTAATTATATTAAGAGAAATAGTGCTAATAAAAGTTTACTTAAAAAGATACCTGGTTTTAGGAGAACTAAAATAATAAATATGATTTTAGCTAGTTTGTTATATTTATTTTTAATATTTGCTTTGTTTATTGCACAGAGTTTTACTGAGTTTATAGAAAATGTAGTCATGATTATTATGATATTATCAATGTTCTTTATACTTACAAATTTCTTAAATATAAAAGAGAAGTTACCAATAATTAAAAGTAAAAATAAATCAATAAGTATATTTGGTTATTTTATTTATATGAATATTATATTTTTTGTATGTGGTGGAATTTTAACTTTATTACAATAACAAAATATTATAATTAAAAAATTTTTGATTTGTATGCTGGGAGCATACCAACCAAACTAAATAACTTTATATAATAAAATCATAATAAGAGTTATTTATGGAGGTCAAAAAATGAAAAAAATATTAATAGGAATAATTATAGGATTCGTAGTAATCATAGGAGGATGTGCTGCATTATTTGGAGCTGGAGTCTCTAGTGTAGATAATGCAATTAAAGAAGTTGAACAACAAACAGTAAAAGAAGATACTAAAGTTCAAGAAATGGCAAAAAACATAAAGTGGGAAGTTAAAAAGGATGCATATAGCACTAAAATAGTAGGTGTATTTGAAAATACAAGTGATGAGAAAATAGACTATGTTGAATTTGAATATAAATTAATAGATTCAGATGGAACTGTTATAGAAAGTTCATTTACAAATGAAACAGAAGTTAGTCCAGGAGAAAAAAGAAAAGTAGAAATACTTTGTATAGAAAATGATTTTGAAAAATTTGAAGTGAATGCAAAATCAAGTGCTTTATAAAAATTATATATAATAAAAGATTTATTAATTTAAGTGTGTATTTTAATATAAAATGCACACTTTTTTTGTTAAGCACAATAAATCTTAAGAAAAGTTAAGAATTGCTTATAAATTGTTTAAGATATATTTTCTAGAATTAAATCAACAAATTAATAAATCAAAAGGGAGAATATATCATGAAAACAAAAAACAAGATAGTGTTAGCAATAATAATTATTACAATTATATTTATAAACAAAGTAGATTTACGTGGAAAATTAAATTACAGCAATGAAAGTTATAAACAAGAAGATAAAATAAGTGATGAAAATTCAAATTTATTATTAGTAAATAAAAGTAATCCCATATCAGAAGATTATAAACCAAATAAATTAGTAAAACCTAAAGTATCATTTCTTAAAGATACTAAAGATGAATCTAGACATATGGATGAAGTTGCAGCAAATGCTTTAGAAGAATTATTTAAATGTGCTAAAAAAGAAGGTATAATACTTATTGGCTCATCGGCTTATAGATCTTATGAAAGCCAAGTAAAAATATATAATGAAAATGTATTAGAAAGAGGTATAGATTATGCAAATAAATATGTTGCTATACCAGGTAAAAGTGAACATCAGACAGGTTTAAGTATAGATGTTACTAATAAAAGTAGATGTTTTGATAAAACAAGTATAGAAGCCCAGTGGTTAGCAAATAATGCACATAGATTTGGTTTTATACTTAGATATCCTGAAGGTAAAGAAGATATAACAGGATATAATTATGAACCATGGCATATAAGATATGTGGGAAAAGAGCATGCTTTAAAAATATTTACTGACAATATTACTTTAGAAGAGTATATGAAAATGATATGATATAATGAAAATTACAAAAATTAAGTAAGGAGAGATTATTTTGAGCAGTAAAATACTTGTCGTAGATGACGAAAAAGAAATAAGAAATCTCATTGAGATATATTTAAAAAATGAAGGTTATACAGTAATAAAAGCAGATAATGGAGAAGAAGCTTTAAAAATATTAGAAAAAGAAGAAGTGCAACTAATTATTTTAGATATTATGATGCCTAAAATGGATGGTATGGAAGTTTGTAGAAGAGTAAGAGAAAATTTAAATATACCAATACTTATGCTTAGTGCTAAGTCAGAAGATATGGATAAAATACAAGGTATTATGACGGGAGCAGATGATTACTTAACTAAACCATTTAATCCACTTGAATTATCTGTTAGAGTTAAAGCACTTTTAAGAAGGGCTTATTATTTTAATAATAATCATGATACTAATAAAATCATAAATATTGAAAATTTAACTATAAACAAATATGAACGCACAATTAAAGTTGAAGATAATGAGATTCCTTTTACATCTAGGGAATTTGATATTATATATTTATTAGCTAATAATAGGGGAAGGGTATTTAGCTCAGAAGAGATATTTACGAAAGTTTGGAAAGAGGACTATTTTGGATCTAATAATACAGTTATGGTTCATATGAGTAGAATAAGAGAAAAATTAGAAAAATATATAACAGGAAATAAAATAATACAAACTGTATGGGGAGTTGGTTATAAAATTGAAAAATAAAAAAAGATTTTTTAAATATGTAGTTATAAATTCCTTTGAAGTTATTATAAGTATAGTTTTAGCTGTTTTAATATTTAATAGTTTATATATTTTATTTAATAATTTATATATGACTTTTAATTACCCTACTTTCAATAGAATAGTAACTCTCTTTATGAGCATAAAAAATAATTATTTAGGAGACTTAATATACTTTATTATAGCATTATTAATATTCTTATTAATTTATTCTTTAATTACTTATAAAAAATATAAAAATATTGATATATTAGTAGATAGTTTAGAAGATATGTCAAAGGGAAATTTAGATAAGAGAATAGAGATAAACTCTAAAGGGGATATTGGTGAAGTAGCAACTAATATTAATAATATAGTTAGTCAATTAAAAAATCTTACTATAGAAGAGAGAAAAGCTCAACAAACAAAAACAGATTTAATAACTAATGTATCTCATGATTTGAGAACACCTTTAACTTCAATAATAGGATATCTTAATCTTATAGAAGAAGATAAATACAAAGACGAAGTGGAACTTAGATATTACACTAATATAGCATATGAAAAAGCACAGAATTTGAATATACTTATAAACGATTTATTTGAATTAACTAAAATGCAAAATAGAACAATGAATTTTGATAAGATAGAGATAAATTTAGTTGAATTGATTAGTCAGATTGTTTCCCAGTTTGGGATTGAATTAAGACAAGCTAATATGGAGTGCAGAATAGATTTTAAGTCAGATAAAATTATGATAAATGCTGATCCTGTTAAGCTAGTAAGAGCTTTTGAAAATCTAATTACTAATGCAATGAGATATGGGAAAGATGGTAAATTTATTGATGTCAAAGTTAAGACAGAAGAAAGTATGGTTATAGTGCAAGTAATAAATTATGGAGATCCAATACCTTTAGTGGATTTACCTTATATATTTGATAGATTTTATAGAGTTGAAAAGTCAAGAAATACTTATGGTGGAGGTTCAGGTCTTGGACTTGCCATTACTAAAAATATTATAGAAAGACATGATGGTAGTATTTTAGCTACTAGTGATAATAATGCAACTATGTTTCAAGTTAAACTACCTTGTAATATTGAATCATTTTAGGGAGGTATTGTAGTGCAAATATTAGGACGTGATATTTTAATAACTTTAATTGTTATTTCTATTATAGTATATATAAATAGTCAACTTAAAAATAAGAAAGGAACTTCTTTATATAATACAGGGATTATTTTATTATCTGTAGTAATGGTGATTATATTTTCTTTAACGGGAGTTTCTCCTATTAGTGGGTTTAATATAGAGATAAGGATTGATGAAATATCTTTTATTCCATTTAGAGATATTATTGAAATGCTTAAAGGTGGATTAACACTACATACCATCATTAATATTCTTGGTAATATTATAATGTTTATGCCAATGGGATTTTTACTTCCATTATTATTTAGCAATTTAGATTCCTTAAAAAAAACTTTAGTCCTTGGGTTTGGAACTTCACTACTTATTGAGTTTACCAAATTATTTTAGATTAGAGCAACTGATATAGATGACTTGATACTTAATACTTTTGGCACAATGTTAGGATATTTAGTATTTCTTACTTTTAAAAAATTATTATCTAGATTAACAGAAAAATTTTCTATAGAATCCATAGGTATGGAAAATAAATTGATGTTATGGAGTTGTATATTAGTTCCTTATATAGTTATTGTTATGGCTGGTTTCTATGATAGATATATTTTATTATGATAAATTAAAATAAAATTAAGTTTTTTATATAAATATTTTTGTGAAGCTTTTACGAATAAAAATTTAATCTAACTTTAACCTTTTCTTAAAGATAAGCTACATTTTATTATGATAGACTTTAATTATTAAAAAATGTAGTTTTACTACTTTTGGGAGGATATAGTGAATAAAGACAATTGTATTTCAAGGATTAAGAAAAAATATTTTGACCTTAGACCCTCAGAGGTTAAAGTAGCAGAATTTGTAATTAGAAATACAAAAGAGGCATCGAAAATGTCTATAGGGAAATTATCAGAAATAACAGGTGTTAGTCAACCAAGTATAATTAGATTTGTAAAAGCTTTAGATTATTCTGGATATAGAGAATTTAAAGATAATATGATTGCATATATTGCAAGTAATTCAGAAGGGTATAATAGGAGTTTACTACATGGTTTTAATTTAAAGAAAGAAGAGAAGTTAGAAGATATACCAAGAAAAACTATAAAAGCATCAATTAAAATATTAGAAGAAACTTTAAAGTCTATAGATATAGACTCTTTTGAAAAAGCTATTGAAATGATAGTAAGTGCAAGACGAATAGATATATATGGAGTTGAAAACTCAAATAGCGTAATAAATGATTTAAAAAATAAACTATTATACTTAGGTTTGGATGTAAGACATAGTGAAGATATATATATGCAAAATTTAAGTGCTAATAATTTAACATGTGGAGATTTAGCTATAGGTATATCTTATTCTGGAACTTCTAAAGATACAGTAGATATTGTGAAAAGAGCTAAATCTTGTGGAGCAAAAACTTTGGTAATAACAAATTTTGAGGAATCACTAATTAGTAATTATGCAGATATAATTATACATAGTAGTAATTCAAAGGGACATATCTATGGAAATGCCATATTTTCAAGAACATCTCAGACAGCTATAGTAGATATGATTTATATGGGAATAATACTTAGTGATTATGAAAGGTTTTCAAAAGTACTAGATAAAAATGGTGAAATATCTAGTTATAAAAGCTATTAAGGAAGCTATGTTATGTAGTATTACTACATAATGTAGCTTTTTTTTTACATTTTGTTAACTCTCCTTTAATCAACAAAGATTTTTTAAATGTTAATATTTGATTGTAGAAGAAATTAAGGAGATGAGAAAAATGTTAAGACTTAATAATATAAGAAAATCCTATGAAGGGACAGAGATACTAAAAGGAATCAGTATTGATGTGAAAGATGGTGAAATTGTTTCTATTTTAGGGCCAAGTGGAAGTGGTAAAACTACTTTATTAAATATAATACTAGGCATAACAGATCCAAGTGATGGACAAATAATATTTAATGAAAAAGATATAACAAATGTATCTATGGAAAAAAGAGGATTTAATATAGTTTTTCAAGATTATGCTCTTTTTCCAAATTTAAATGCTTACAACAACATAGTATATGGATTAAAAAACAAACCAAACACTTCAACAAAAGAAGAAGTAGAAGAATTGATTGACTTACTTGACTTAAGAAAACATATTGATAAAAATATAGAAAATTTATCAGGAGGGCAAAAACAAAGGGTTGCCCTAGCGAGAACTTTAGTTATGAAGCCAAAGATACTTCTTCTAGATGAACCATTAAGTGCATTAGATGGAGTTATAAAAGAATCTATAAAAGATAGAATTAAGCAAATTGCTAAAGAGTTTAACTTAACGATAATAATAGTGACTCATGATCCTGAAGAAGCTTTAACTCTTTCAGATAAGGTTCTTATATTAAATGAAGGAAAGGTATCTCAATATTCTACTCCAAAAGAAATAATAGATACACCTAAAAATCAGTTTATAGAGAAGTTTATACTTAATCAATTATCTATAAAGAGAAATAACATATTTACCTTATTTGGAGGTAGTTATGCTTAAGAAAAATAAAGAAAATAAAATATTATTTTTAATAATAAACATAATATTTTTGGTATTTTTAATTTTTCCTGTAATAGTTCTTTTATCAAAATCTTTTATAAATAAAGGGGTTATAGGATTTGAAAATTATAAAAATATTATTTTAAGTGAAAGTTTTATGCAGTGTTTAAAAAATAGTTTTGTAGTTTCCATTTGCACCGCGATACTTACCACATTCATTGCTTTTATACTTGTATATAGTATTAACAATACTAATATAAATAAAAATTTAAAATCATTTATAAAGAATATAACTATTCTTCCAATGTTACTTCCAACTATTACATATGGATTTGCAATTATATATTCTTTTGGAAAACAAGGTTTAATAACTAAATTATTTGGATTTGAATTATTTAATATATATGGATTCAACGGATTATTATTAGGATACACAATTTATACATTACCCATAACTTTTTTGTTAATAGATAATACTTTTAAATATATTGATAAAAAATTTATTGTAGTTTCTAAAGTGATGGGAGACAAACCGTTAAAAACTTTTTATACAGCAACATTAAAGCCTTTAATAGGAACTTTAGCAGGAGCATTTATACAATCTTTTTTCTTAAGTTTCACAGATTTTGGTATACCTGCCGCTGTGGGAGGAAGTTATGGTGTGGTAGCAACATCCTTATATAGTGAAATGTTGGGGTCTGTGCCAAATTTTAACAATGGTGCTTCCATAGCGATGATAATGCTTTTACCATCAGTCCTTGGAATATTTGCTCTTAAATATTTAGAGAAATACAACTTTAGATATAATAAAATCTCACAAATTGAAATAAGTAAAAATAAAATTAGAGATATTATATTAGGAATAATATCCACATTAATAATGATGATAATTTTATCAATATTTTCAGTAATATTTATTGTACCTTTTGTAAATAGATGGCCTTATGATACCAGCTTTACTTTAAATAATATTAGTAATACTTTAAGTTCATCAACATTAAAAGGTATATACATTAATTCCTTATTAGTAGGAATACTAACAGCCATATTTGGAACTTTTATAGCTTACTGTTCAGCATTAGTAACTTGCAGAAGTAGTATTAATAATAAGTTTAAATCAATAATTAAATCCATATCTCTTATTACAAATACAATTCCAGGAATGGTGCTAGGTATTGCATTCTTACTTGCTTTCAGTGGAACGAGTATACAAAATACTTTCTTAATAATAATAGTTTGTAATATAGTTCACTTTTTCTCAACTCCATATTTAATGATGGAAAACTCTTTAAGTAAGATGAATAATTCATTTGAAACTACAGCAAAGCTATTAGGAGATAGCTATTTAAAAACAATAGTTAGGATTATAACTCCAAATGTAAAGTCAACTTTACTAGAAGTGTTTAGCTACTACTTTACAAATTCCATGGTAACTATAAGTGCTGTAATATTTTTAACAAGTGCTAAAACTATGGTAATTACAACGAAAATAAAAGAACTTCAACATTATGCTAAGTTTGACGAAATATTTGTTTTATCAATGCTTATACTAGTGACAAATTTAGTCGCAAAGTTAATTTTTTATCTGTTAACGCATGGAAATAAAATTAA
>NZ_JAGHFM010000230.1 GCF_017888745.1 Terrisporobacter sp.
ATCAAGGTCAACATATATCATCCCGTATATCTTAAGCCAACTGGATAAATTAGTCACACCCAGTAACTAGATTTTATATATAGATTAGCTACTTAATTTGATAATGGGTTCCCCATATCAGAATCAAGTGAGGTATATATACCTACACTTGTTAATAGCAATACATATTCTTTAAAATTCAATAATCTATATTCATATTAAATAACTATTTTCTTGACTTATATTTATATAATCTAAATATATACTAATATTTAAAATCTAAAATCTTATTTTTTAATTGATTTTCAATATTTCTTAATTCTACTTCAGCTTCCCTACGTTTTTGACGTCCTTCTGTTTGTATATTAAGTATTTCATCAAGAGTTGAAATTAATGACTCATTCGTAGCTCTAAGTGTTTCAATATCAACAATACCTCTTTCACATTCTTTTGCAGTTTCTATAGTTGAAGTTTTTAATATTTCTGCATTTTTACGTAAAAGTTCATTTGTCATATCTGTTACTTCCCTTTGAACTCTAGCTGCATCAGCAGCATGAGCAACTCCAAGTGATAAAACCATTTGATTTTTCCAAAGCGGAATAGTATTTATAATTGTAGATTGTATTTTTTCAGACATTAATGAATCATTATTTTGAATTAAACGAATTTGAGGAGCCATTTGTAAAGAAATCATTTTAGTTAATTCTAAATCGTGAATTTTCTTTTCAAAGCGATTGCAAAGGGCCACAAAATCATTTAATTCTTGAGCATCCTGAGGATTCCCACTATTTTTTGCTTTTTCTTGCAATTTAGGAAGTTCTTCCTTTTCTAGTTTTTGAAGTTTCTTTTTTCCAGCTAAAATATACATAGAAAGCTCTTTAAAATATACTTTATTTATTTCATACATCTTATCTAGCATAGCAATATCTTTTAAAAGCTGTATTTGATACGATTCTAGAACATTACACATTTTAGCTATATTATTATCTACATTTTCATATTTTATTTTCATTTGGGAAATCTTATCTTTGCCTTTTTTAAAGAAGCCTAAAATTCCTTTTTTCTCCTCGTATTCTTCAAAGTTCTTTAATTCATGAACTACATTAGATAATATTTCCCCAATTTCACCTAAATCTTTAGTTTTTACATTATTCAATGCTGACTGTGAAAAATCAGATATTTTTTTTTGAGCACCTACCCCATATTGTAAAATAGAATTTGAATTATTTATCTCTATTTTATCTACAAATTGATCAATCATTATTTTTTCTTCTTCTGTAAATTGAATTTCATCAATTATCTCTTCTTCTATTTTTTCTTCTTTTACTTTTACATCAAGAACTTCATCTTGAAATGGTTGAAAAGTTAATTCTGGTTTTATATCAGTAAATTCTCTTTTGAATTCATCACTCATTTTTAATTCCTCCTTTTTATTTAAAACTTACTTTGTAAAATCATCTTCTGCTAATCCCTCTTGTTTAAATAATGTTTTAAGAACAGAAATATCTGTAGAAATATCTAAAACAGCGTCTTCAAACAAATCATCTAATAAATTTTCAAAAGCTTTATTAATAAGATCAATACTCTTTTCAATTTCACTTTTAGCATTTTCTATATTGTCGCCTTGAACTAATTGATTATTTATCTCTTTATATGAGTTAATTAATTTTATAGTAATAGGAAGATAATGATTTATAAATTTATTAACTTCTTGTATCTTTTTAGGATTTTTTTCAACATAACAAATGATTTGATTTGCAATGTTTCCTAATTTATCTAACTTTGTAGCTATTTCTTCTCTATAAAGCTCATTTCTTACCGTTTTTATTTGTTCAATATAATTTCTTCCTATTTTAATTGTAGATTCGATTTCTCCTCTTCCTGAATTATCTATTTCTTCTTTTAATCTTTCCTTATTACTTTCTTTATACATTTGTGCCTTTTTTAAATTTAAATAGTCACCATAAACTTCATCATTTAACATAAAATAAGTTTTTTCTTCGTCTATATGACCTTCTAAAAACATACCTAAATCAATCATTTTATTTAGGTCTTTAACAACAAAACTCTCTTTCTCTTTAGCAAATTTTGCTAAGTCTTTAATTAAGAAATAACTATTGTCGTCAATAAATCTTACATACTTCTTAAAGCGCTTTAATCTTTTTCTTAAATTTATTCCTCTTAATAATAAACCTAAACTTACTATAAAAAATGAAATTAAAACTCCAAGAATAAAATTGCCACCGATAATAATACTACTAAAGAATGTATTAGCTATTAGAAATGACAACACTGAAAAACCATAAATTATACTTCCAGTAGCTCCAAATACTATATAAAGTATTCCCGATATACTTCCAGCTGGTCTTTTACTAATGTATGTTGATACATCATTTTTAGCTTTTTTATTTAAACTCATATATTTTTCACTATATTGATTAAACTTTGATTTAAATTGATTTAAGGTATCCTCAGTTTTATCGTTAATATCTCTTTTCAAATTAGCAAAATCTATTGCTTTAAGTGCATTGCTAACTGTAGACATAATTTGATCTTCTAAATCAGAAAAATCCTTTTTATTCATTATCTTGCCTCCAGATTATTTTTTATAATTAACATAAGTGTAGATATATACTATAATGTTATGTTAATATTTTAAGTTTATTATATCTTATAATTTAGCTAATTGTAACTGATAACTTAAAATGAATATATACTATTAACAATACTATCTTATCAACAATTCATTTTTTGTTTTCTATAAACAGATGGTGATATTCCTGTTTTCATTTTAAATCTTTCGATAAAATAACTAGTACTACCAAATCCACACTGATAAGCTATATCCGAAATCGAGTCATTAGTTGTAATTAATAAATCTGAACTTACTAATAAGCGGTAATTAATAATATATTCAAAAATAGTACAATTCATATATTTTTTAAATTCACGACAACAAGTACTTTTAGATAAATTAACTTCTTTTGCTAAATCATTAAGTTCAATTTTTTCCATATAATGATCACATATATAACTAATTATATTTTTTATATGTGAACTATTGTTTCTAACATTATCATTAAGAAATGATACAAAATACGATTTTATTAAAATATTCCATACCTCTATTAATAATATAAATATCTGTAATTCAAACCCCATTTCTTTCTTATTATACTCTTCATAAATTTTTAAAATATTATTTAGTATAACGGATTTCCATTCAATATCATTTTTCAAAATACAATAATTAATCCTAGAATTATCTATATAAGGTTGTATATATTTTCTATTTATGATACTTCCTGTGAAGCTAGATATAAAATCTGAATGAAAAGCTAGACATATATAAGAACAATCACTTCCCTTATAACTTTTTGCCTGGTGTAATTGTCTTGCATTTATAAATATACCTTCTCCTTCAGATAAAATTATTGAGTCTCCATCAACATTAAAATTAATATTACCTTTTGTTACAATACAAAATTGCAATTCTTCATGCCAGTGCCAATCAATATATCCCAAAATATTTTCACTTATCTTAGTTTTATATATTGTAATTGGAAATTCAAATGAACTGTGTTGTGTTACTTCTTTTTTATTTTTATTATTAATAATATTATTAGCCTGCATAGCTTTCC
>NZ_JAGHFM010000231.1 GCF_017888745.1 Terrisporobacter sp.
CACATGGTTCTGCTGTAGTGTATAAAGTACAAGTCCATAAAAACTCTTTGCTATATTCTTTTGATGCTCTTTCTGCAAGTGCTGCTTCTGCATGTCCTGTACATCTATGTTCTGTTATTTCAACATTCCCTTGTTCCATTAATATATTTCCATCGGCATCTACTAATAATGCCCCAAAAGGTGTATTTCCACCTTCTCTTGCCATTTTTGATACTTCTATTGCTCTTCTTAAATAAAATTCATGATTTTTATATGCCATTATAACTTCCCCCAATATATTATTCAATAAATTATAGGTAATAAGTAATACGTATTACCTATTTTTAATATATCAGAGAACTAATATTTTTTCAATAACTTTATGTAAATTTATGTAATTTTTGCCACAATAATTCGTTTTTATATGAACCATATTGTAGTGTATGACTTCCATTTTACGTATATATCAAATTTAATAATTAAACATATAAAAAAATGTAGACAAGTTTTCATTTATCTAAACTTCTCTACATTCTCTGTAAAATTTCAAATATTTAATTATTCCATTAATCTTTGTCTTATTATATTAAATCTTATAAATGTGGTATCAATATATTCTTGTATATACATTACAGGTCTATCATTTTCATCAAAATTTATACCTTCTAAAAGCAAGAATGATTTTACATTATCCTTACATTCAAATTGATTGTTTAATTCATCATTATCTAAATTTGTTATAGTTCCAATCTCAACCTTATCCCAACTTATCCTTACATTAGCTTTATCTCTTAAAAAGTTGAATATTGAATCATCATATTTATCTAAATCATTACATTCATCTTTATGTTCCAATAAACTTAATGGGAAATAATCTACACAATAAGTACAAGGGTTTTCATCTGCATAAAAAATTTTTCTTGCCACTACCAACGGTTCATTTTCTTTTATTTTTAACAACTTACTTAAATTAAAATCAGCATTTATTATTTCATATCCCAAAGTCTTTATAGATGATTTATATCCACTACTTTCTATGATATTAGTAAATTGCCTTACCGGATTGAGTTGAGCTTTCATTTGAAGAGCTTCACTATTTACAAAAGTACCTTTACCTTGTCTTCTAAATATTATCCCTTCTGAGGCAAGCTCATTTAATGCAGATCTTATTGTTATTCTACTTACACCTATTAATTGAGCCATATTTTCTTCACTTGGAAGTTTTGTATCTTTTGATAAATCTAATGATTTTATGTATTTATATATAGAATCTTTTACTTCATCAGTAAGAGATTTACTTTTTATTCGTTGCATTATGAATCCTCCCACATATCACTTGATATGTTAAATTATACACCATAGTAAGGGTTTAATCCAAATAAAAATTCGCTATGCTCATATCGCCAACGGCTTTGCCCGTTGCTCAAAAATTCGCTATGCTCATATCGCCAACGGCTTTGCCCGTTGCTCAAAAATTCGCTGTGCTTAAGCCACTGCGTATGCGCTGCGCTCATATTGCTAGCAACCTTAAAAAATATATCCATTAGCCATAAATTATGATACTTTTAATTTTATTTATTCTGTTGTATTATATTATTCATGTTATGAATTTAGGAGGATATTATGGAAGATATAAGTGTTTCAATAGAAGAGATGATAGAGTTTATACACATCAGATGTGCCGGTGATATATCTAAAGATAGTATAGAGATGATTTTAGATTTACAGGAAGAATTTTTAGCTTCTAAAGGTCTGATAGAAGTGGAAGAAGATGAAGTATATTAAATTATATTTTACTCTAAAACAAAAGGATGAACTTCATGTAAGTTCATCCTTTTTATAATACTATATTTTATTTTCATATGGTTATTAATATTTATTTTAATATTTGTAATGTTACAGTTCTAACTCCCCATTTTGTACAATCAGATTCAGTTGGCATGTATATATCTATTTTATTTCCTTTTATTCCTCCACCTGTATCTTCAGCAGTGAAAACTTTGTCTAATTCTTTTATATACACTTTAGTTCCGTATGGTATTACCTTAGGATCTACAGCTATTGTTCCATATTTTGGTTTAGTTCCTGTAGCTGTTATTCCTCCACCTGTATATGCATAAGATTTAACAGTTAAAGTACTTGATACGCTTAATGATGAGTTAGATGATGAAGATGATGAATTTAATGATATATAACTTCCACTTACCCATCCTGTTTTATTTCCTGCATATTTTATTTGACACCATCCATTACTTGATGCTAATATTTCTACTTTTGTTCCTCTCGCAAGTTTTCCTACTATGCTATTTGATGTAGATGCTCCACTTCTTACATTTAATGATGATGCTGTTACTGTTCCTGTACCTGATGCAGGAGTACTTGTTGAAGTGTTTGATGAGTTATTTGAGCTTGTTCCTCTGCTTATATAATCTCCACTTACCCATCCTTTTTTATTTCCTGAGTATTTTATCTGATACCATCCATTATTTGATGCTAATATTTCTACTTTTGTTCCTCTTGAAAGTTTTCCTACTACTCTATTTGATGTAGATGCTCCTCTTCTTACATTTAATGATGATGCTGTTACTGTTCCTGTACCTGATGCAGAAGTACTTGATGATCCATTTGAACTTGTTCCTTTGCTTATATAATCTCCGCTTGACCATCCTGTTTTATTTCCTGCATACTCTATTTTATACCATCCATTATCTGATGATAATATTTCTACTTCAGTTCCTCTTTTAACTTTACCTACTATTTTATGTGATGTAGATGCTCCACTTCTTACATTTAATGATGATGCTGTTACTGTTCCTGTTGCACCCTCTGCAGCGTCTACTTTATCTATAGGCTCTTTAGCCCCCATTATTATCATTAATGCTCCTACTACAGCAGCTTTTCTTATTCTTTTATTTAACATATCAATTCCTCCTATAAATACTTGATTTATATTAAGGTTAAAAATTATCTGTTCCATGTATTCAATTGCTTTTTATGTAACCTTATACATATATAATATTACATTTCTGTAACTTTTTAAAGTGTTTTTTGTAAATTTATTACAAAACAGTTACAAATTTTCAAACATCAAAAAAATAACAAAAGACATCATGCTAGTAATTTCAATATATTCAGCACAATGTCTTTTTATTAATTTTATCAAATAATTTTTTTATTTTTTTACTACTTTGTTACACTTATAGTTACATTTTGTTACTATTTTTCTTCATAATTTTATATTTATAATTGATTATTTTCCTGCGATAGAAAGTCCTTTCACAATAACTGATGGACTCCCAACATTACTCATAGGGAACTTCAAATCATTTCCAACTGATACTATATTTTTAAGTAAATCAAAATAATTTCCAGCCAAAGTTATTTGTTCAACTGGGAATGACTTCTTTCCTCCCTCTACATAGAAACCTTTCGCTGCCAGTGAGAAATCCCCACTTACAGTATTAGCTCCAGAGTGAAGTCCTGCTAAGTCTGTAATAATTACCCCTTCCTCAATTTCCTTCATCAGATCATCAAATGACATACTACCCTTTTGTAGATATAGATTACTTTCACTTACTCCCACAGATGATGCAGAAGAAGCCTTAAATCCATTACCAGTAGTTTTTACCC
>NZ_JAGHFM010000232.1 GCF_017888745.1 Terrisporobacter sp.
AATGGATTATTTGTATTTATGTTAATACTAATAATTATTTTAGTTGGGGCACTTAGTTTCTTCCCAGCACTTTCACTGGGGCCAATAGCAGAATACTTTAGTTCAATATTATAGGGGGAGTTAGAAAATGGAATTAAAAACACAAACATCTCTTGTTGATAAAAAAATATTAGTAAGAGCTGTTAAAGATTCATTTATAAAGTTAAAACCAAAAACACAAAAAGAAAATCCTGTTATGTTATTAGTTTATATATCAGCTATTTTAACAAGTGTACTTTGGATAGTATCTTTATTTGGAATTAAAGATGCACCCTCTGGATATACACTAGCCATAGCTATAATACTTTGGCTTACTGTATTATTTGCAAATTTTGCGGAAGCTATTGCAGAAGGAAGAGGAAAAGCTCAGGCAGATTCTTTAAGAGCATCGAAAAAAGATGTTGATGCACATAAGATTAATTCAATAGATGAAAAAGATAAAGTAACGATAGTTTCTTCATCTTTACTAAAAAAAGGTGATATTGTAATTGTTAAATCAGGAGAACAAATCCCTGCTGATGGTGAAGTAATAGAAGGTGCTGCCTCTGTTGATGAAAGTGCTATAACTGGAGAATCTGCTCCAGTTATCCGTGAAAGTGGTGGCGACCGTAGTGCTGTTACAGGTGGAACTACTGTTACTTCTGACTGGATAATAGTTAAAATAACAAGTGAAGAAGGTGAGAGCTTCTTAGATAAAATGATTGCAATGGTTGAAGGAGCTTCAAGAAAGAAAACACCAAATGAAAAGGCTCTTGAAATATTTCTTGTTGCTTTATCTATAATATTTATTTTAGTAACTATGTCACTTTATACTTATTCAATATTTATATCAAAACAAGTTGGTGTGGAAAATCCAACTTCTGTGACGACATTAGTAGCTTTACTTGTATGTTTAGCACCAACAACAATAGGAGCTTTACTTTCTGCAATAGGTATAGCTGGTATGAGTAGACTTAATCAAGCAAATGTACTTGCTATGAGCGGTCGTGCTATTGAAGCAGCAGGAGATGTTGATATATTAATGCTAGATAAAACAGGTACAATTACACTTGGAAATCGTCAAGCAAGTGAATTTATACCTGTTGATGGAACATCTCCAGAAGAATTAGCTGATGCAGCACAATTATCTTCTTTAGCAGATGAGACTCCAGAAGGAAGAAGTATAGTTATTTTGGCAAAAGAAGAGTTTGGTATAAGGGGTAGAAATCTTAATAAAAAAGATGTTAAATTTATACCTTTTACAGCCAAAACTCGTATGAGTGGAGTTGATTATGATGGAGATAAAATTAGAAAAGGTGCAGTAGATGCTATTAAAGATTATATAATAAAATCTGGAGGTGTTTATAGCCAAGAGTGTAATGAAGTAGTTGTAAAAATATCTAATCAAGGTGGAACACCATTAGTAGTGACAAAAAATAATAAGATATTAGGAGTGATACACCTAAAAGATATAATAAAAAAAGGTGTCAAAGAAAAGTTTGCAGATTTAAGAAAAATGGGAATAAAAACAATAATGATAACAGGAGATAACCCGCTTACTGCTGCTGCAATAGCTGCCGAAGCTGGAGTAGATGATTTTCTTGCAGAAGCTACGCCAGAAGGTAAGTTAAAATTAATAAGAGATTTTCAAAGAAAAGGTCATTTAGTAGCTATGACTGGTGATGGAACAAATGATGCTCCAGCCCTTGCTCAATCAGATGTTGCCGTTGCTATGAACTCTGGAACACAAGCAGCTAAAGAAGCTGGTAATATGGTTGATTTAGATTCTTCTCCTACTAAATTAATAGAGATAGTACGTATAGGTAAACAACTTTTAATGACAAGAGGCAGTTTAACAACTTTTTCGATTGCTAATGACCTTGCTAAATATTTTGCTATAATACCAGCGCTATTTTTAGGATTATATCCTCAACTTTCAGCATTAAATATAATGAATCTTTATAGTCCTCAAAGTGCAGTATTATCAGCAATAATATACAACGCATTAATAATTATTGCATTAATACCTTTAGCTTTAAAAGGTGTAAAATATCGTGAAGTATCAGCAGAAAAACTTCTTTCTAGAAATCTTTTAATATACGGACTAGGAGGTATTATAACTCCATTTATATCTATTAAAATAATAGACGTGATATTAGTATTCTTTGGTTTAGTATAAGGAAATAATTATAATAATGCATATATGTATAATTTTTTAATATATAATTGGAGGTAAGAAATTATGAGTAATATGAAATCACTTTTTACTAGTGCTATACTATCATTTATAGTATTTACATTAGTTTGTGGCGTATTATACACAGGAACTATCACAGCCATAGCTCAAGCTGTATTTCCTGAAAAATCTAATGGAAGTATTATAGAAGTAGATGGTAAAAAATATGGATCAGAGTTAGTTGCTCAACAATATACTGATGAAAAATATATGTGGGGACGCATAATGAAAATAGATACAGGAACATTTACTGATGAAAATGGTAATAAATTAATGTATTCAGCTCCTTCTAATTTAAGCCCTGCTAGCGATGAATATGAGGAACTTGTTGCTCAAAGAGTTAAAGCAATAAAAAGTTATCATGAATATAATGCTGATAAACCAATTCCTGTTGATTTAGTTACAGGCTCTGGTAGTGGACTAGATCCTCATATATCACTTGCTGCTGCTCAATATCAAATTAAAAGGATTGCAGACAATAATAATATGAAGGAAAGCCAAGTTGAAGATATAGTTAAAAAATGTACAGAGAAACCTTTTTTAGGATTTTTAGGAGAGACAACTGTTAATGTTCTTAAAGTTAATTTAATGATTGATGGAATATTATCATAATATGATTAGTATAAAAAATATATTATACGAAAGTACAAAACTTATAATAAAGGTTTTGTACTTTTTTATTATAAAAAGTTTCAAAATAAAATTAATTAGTAATTTTATTTTTTTATATTAATATGAAATTATAAAACTTTCTTAATAATAATGATATAATTATCATTATTATACATTGGGGGAATATGTATGGTAGAAAAAAGAATAAATCCTGATAAAATTTTGAAAAAGATAAATGAAGAAGCCGAAAGACAACAACGTGGGCAATTAAAAATATTTTTTGGCTATGCTGCAGGAGTAGGAAAGACCTACGCAATGCTAGAAGCAGCCCATATAGCGAAAAAGCGTGGTATAGATGTAGTTGTAGGGTATATTGAACCACATACAAGACCAGAAACAATGGATTTATTAAAAGGCCTTGAAGTTTTGCCTACTAAATCCATATCGCATAAAGGGATAAATTTAAATGAATTTGATATAGATAGTGCAATAGAACGAAATCCAAAATTAATTTTAATTGATGAATTAGCACATACAAATGCAAGTGGTTGTCGTCACCTAAAAAGATATCAAGATATTAATGAATTATTAAAATTAGGAATTAATGTTTATACAACAGTAAATGTTCAACATATAGAGAGTCTTAATGATATTGTTGCATCTATTACAGGAATCATGGTAAGAGAGAGGATACCTGACCATGTTTTCGATAATGCAAGTCAAGTTGAACTTGTTGATATAGAGCCAGAAGAATTAATAGAAAGATTAAATAACGGTAAAATATACAAAGCTAAGCAAGCTCAAATGGCTATAGAGAATTTTTTTTCCCTAGAAAACCTTACTGCACTAAGAGAAATAGCTTTAAGACAAACAGCAGATCATGTTAACAGAATATCTGAAAAAGTTAAAAATATTCAAGGTAATGAATATTTTACAGATGAAAATATCCTAGTTTGCTTATCATCATCTCCCTCTAATCCTAAAATAATAAGAACTGGATCTAGGATGGCTAAAGCATTTAAAGGAGAGTTTACAGCTTTATTTGTTGAGACATCTGATTTTGAGAACATGGATAAGGAAGATAAAAAAAGACTAAGAAGTAATACTCGTTTGGCACAACAACTTGGAGCTAATATTGAAACAGTTTACGGAGATGATATAGCTTTTCAAATTGCAGAGTTTGCAAGGTTATCAGGAGTATCGAAGATAATTCTTGGCAGAAGTAGTATAAAAAGAAAGTTTTTATTTGGAAAAATGTCTTTAACAGAAAGGCTTACATCATATGTGCCTAATCTTGATATATATATTATACCTGATAAATCATCATTAAAATATTATAATAAAAAAATTAAAAAATCTAATCCAAAATTCACATTAGTAGATTTTTTAAAGTTACTTTTAATTTTAATTATATCTACTATACTAAGCTTTATTTTCTATTCCTTAGGATTTAATGAAGCTAATATAATAACTGTATACATATTAGGAGTACTAGTCACTGCAATTATAACAGAAAGTAGACTTCAAAGTGTTATATCATCATTAATTAGTGTTTTTGTATTTAATTTATTTTTTATTAATCCAAGATTTACATTTAGTTTTTATGATGAAGGGTACTATGTTACATTTATTATTATGTTTACATCAGCAATACTTACTGGTTCTTTGGCATCAAAAATAAAAGAACAAGTAACTCAATCTACCCAGATTGCTTATCGAACAAAAGTATTACTTGAAACTAATCGACTTATACAACAGGCCCATGATAGAGATGGAATAATACAAGTAATTGCTATACAACTAAGGAAATTACTAAATAAGGATATAATTTTTTATAGTGCAAATGATGGAAAGTTATCAGAGCCGATGATGTTTCCGATTAATGAAGCTAATATAGATTTATCAAGCTATGTTTCGGAAAATGAAAAAGCAGTAGCTCAATGGGTATATAAAAATAATAAGTGTGCAGGTGCAACAACAAATACACTTGGAAGTTCAAAATGTTTATATTTTGCCATAAGGGTTTCTGGAAGAGTTTATGGGGTAATAGGTATAGCAATAGAGAATGAACCAATAGATTCTTTTGATAATAATATTATGTTATCAATGCTTGGAGAATGTGGAATAGCTTTAGAAAATGAGTTCATAAGTAAACAAAGAGAAGAGGCAGCTGCATTAGCTAAGAATGAGCAATTAAGAGCAAATCTTCTTCGTTGTATATCTCATGATTTACGAACTCCTCTTACTAGCATTTATGGTAAT
>NZ_JAGHFM010000032.1 GCF_017888745.1 Terrisporobacter sp.
CTAAACTTGTTACCTTATTACCAGTAGTTGTTTGATTCGTTTCTACAGCACTAACTCTTGAAGTAATTCCATTTAGATTAGTTTCTATAGTAGATACTTTTGATTTAGTAGAAGATATTTCAGTTTTATTTGCATCTATCTGTGTTTGTATATCTTCTGGAGCAGGTGTCCAGTCAGTATCTTTAGTACCAACTTCTAATTTAAGATTTTTATAATAATATATATTGCCACCAATTAATCCCCAAAATCCAAATAAAACAGCACCCTTTTTATCATCACCAGTTTGAGTATATGTAAAAGATATTCTTTGCCACTTGTCACTTGCTTGTATATAATTACCTTTGCTGTAGTTTTCGCTAGGATACCAATAAAATCCAATTGTTGTAGGAGTTAATATATCAAAAGATATAGTATATGTTTTATTTTTAAATTTAGTTTCTGATGTGGCTACTTCTGTATTATATACATTACCGTTATTTATAGGAGATATTTTTACACAATCATTTTCGATTGTAGAACAATTTCGATTTCCATTGTCAGAACCATTTAGCAATATAGTTTTACTATTTAAAATTAAATTTCTTCCACCTACTTGCAATCCATCAACCTTACTATTAGCACTATTTGCAGTATTCAATGCATTTGTAGCATTAGTATTCGCAGTATTTGCAGTATTAGTAACTGTAGTTACTTTTGTTTCAGTACTAGATACTCTTTGAGTAATGCTATTTAAGTCTCTCTCTACTGTATTAACTCTAGTTTCTACTCCTGTAATTTTACCAGTATGCTCATTGATAGTAGTTGTATGACTTCCTATAGTTGACTTCATAGAATCAACTGTAGCTACAGTCCTATTATAATCATCCTTAAGCAATATAGTTTGACCATCTTTTACTATTTGAGTATTGTTAATAGCAGTAGTTATTTGACCTTGCATGACTCCTATAGTAGTACTATGAGATTCTGTTAATGATTTAGTTCCATCTGCTTGCGTCTTAAGACTATTGAATGCTACTTCTAGTGTTTGATTTTGATTATTTAGCATTATCTTAGTAGATTTAATAGTACTTGTGTTGGTATCTTTATTAAATCCAGTAGCAAAACTTGAGTAATTAATTTGCTTTTCTCCTACAGCATCGCTTGCTATCATACCACTAACTATTAAATCATCAGCTATTGCATTGGCCTTAACTCCTGTATGATCTATAAGAACACTTTGACCATCTTCTCCACGAATAATAAAATTAAAATTGCCTTTAGAGTCTTTCCCTATTTGAACTCTTACTTTATTATTCTTGTCTTTAAATTGTTGTGTTGCTCCTACTATCTCAATTCCACCATCATCAGATTTAATTCTGAATTTGCTAGTACTAATATCACCTGCATTAATTTTACTTACATCTAAACTATCTATCATAGCATTTGTAATAAATCCATTTGCTATTGTTAACTTATCTGATGTTATTCCACCAGCTTGGATATTTTCCCCAGTTATATTCCCAGCTAATAATGTATTTATTTTACCAACCTCGGCTTCTACTGTACCTATTTTAGCGGATACAGCTTCTAGTTGAGTTATAGTAGCACTATTAGCTTTTAAGTCATTTATTTGAGCTGTATGAGTTACTGTAAGCTTATCTATAACCCCTACATTAGCTTTTAGTGTTCCAAATTCACCCTCTATAGCTGAAAGCTTCCCAGTTATAGTAACATTCTCAGCTTTTAAATTAGCTATTTCTGCATTTATTACCGTTAAGTCAGTTATTTTAGCAACTTCGGCTTCAAAGTCACTTATTTGTTCTGTTGTTATACTGTCAACCTTACTTCCATCTAATGTTCCATTATCTGATGTGATATTATCAACAACTTGATTTTTAGCTTCATTTTCCTTTTGTAATTCTTCAAAAGTAAGTTGTGTATTTCCTAATTCACAAGTGTTTTGAGTAGGATTCTTAGGATATTCTATATACTTAACTATTCTTTGCTTATCCCTAAACTTTTCTTTCTTAGATAACAGTGTTATAGTATCACCTAAAAAGAAATCTAAAAATGAATATTCTTCACTTTGTTTTGCTAAATCTACTATATCAGCTTGATAACTACGCTTAGGTTTAGATAGTTCATCTAGTTTAGCTTCTGCATCTTCTTTGAGACTATTTACATCTGTATATCTGTTATCTTCCCATATTAACTCTATAATCTTATTTGAGTATTGAAAGTTCTCTATGTATTCTTTGCCACCATTTACAGATGCTATATTTAATCCATCTTTACCATATGGATATAATCTAGTTGCATAATCATATGTATCACTTGGAATTGAAAAAGATTTTAAATTTAGTTCATCACTAAAATAAACTCCTTTATCACTTCCGAATTGCTCATATACATAAATAATCTTATTGATAGCATCATACCTAAAATCAACTCTAAATACTTTCCTAATTTCTCTAAGTACTTCTAAAGCATTAGTATTTTTAAGTCTTACAGTTCTTCTCTTAGATATATTATTATCTGCTAAAACCCAGCCAGTACCAGCTATAGCTAATCTAATCGTTTCAGTAATATTATTGTTACTTGTATCAAAATTAGCTATAGACTTACCTTTTATATCTTCTATATTAACTACACAAGAATATCTTTTTAACTCTTGTGCTGGGTCTATTGCTTTAATTACATACTCATTATTTTTGTTCCTTACATATCCTTCTTCTTCAACTAGGTGTATATTTTCATCGCAAATAGAAAGAGAGAACTCTGTTAAGTCCTCTCCACTAAGTAAGTATTCTATTTTATAATCTTTTAAATTAGTAAGAACACCAATAGCCTTATGTTCTTTATTATATAACTTTAACATGTCCTTACCTACTTTCTACTATTCTTCTATCATATAATCTATTAACATAAGTTCTGCAGGAGTCATATCGCAGTTGCTATTTAATAAATCATCTTTATTAAACTTATGTATATCTATATCAATTTCTATATCTAATAGCTCATTTATATCTTTGCTCCAAGAATCAAGATGTTCATCAGCTATTTTAAGTTGATTATTTTCATCTATTATAGCTTTTCCTTCTTCATCTTTAACACAGTATTTATCTATTAATTTTTGTCTTTCTTTATTATATATTTCTAACTCTCTTTCAATTTTAGATATGTTTTTAGCTATTGCATAAGATACTTTAATCGGTAGTTGTTTATGAGTTAAAGTTCCTAAAAAGTTTGAATCATTTACTATTTTTCTATTAGTTAATATCATAATTATTTACCTACCTTTCTTGATGTTGCATTTTCATCTTCTACTTTATATACTTCATCTTCAAATTGTTTCATATCTGCTCTTACTGTTACTTTATTAGCAGTGTAAAGTTCTTGATTTGCTATACTTTTATTTATATTTGCATTTGTATTTCCATCAGTTCCTATGCTTGCACTCATATAAACAGCTATTTGACCTTCTATCTCACTTGTAGCATTTAACGTAATATTTTTATTTATCTTTAACATAATTTATCATCCTTCCAATTTTGAATATAAAAAAAGAACCCTATAGGCTCTACCATCTTTCATTATATTTTATTTTTAAATTTACATCTGCTCTATTAACTGTTATGTTGTTTGTACCAGGTTCCAATATAGGGAACTGCCACATCTCAACATCATTTATCTTAGATTTACCACCTGCTATAACCTTGCCAGAGCCAATATAAATAGTTTCATTTCCTTTTATGTTCTTAACTACTATTTCAGTATCATTAATAGTTACTGTATAACTAATTACATTAGTATCAGCAGATAATTCTAGATTTGCATAGCAAGGTTTAGGACTGTTTATGCTAATAGTAGTATTTTGTGTGGTTGTAATACTCTTTTCATCTTGATATACATCCAGTACACTAAATTCTACTTCTAATATATATGTAGTTGTATTTATAATTTCAGGTTCTTTGCTATTATTTACTTCAACTTCATAATATAAATTATCTCTTTCAAATATACAATCCTTACATTCTTCTATGAATCTACTTATATTTTTTAGTATTAATTCTCTATTTTCACCTTTAAATAAAAATTTTGTATTCAACTGCCTATAAGTCTCTGTTTTTCTTCCTTTAATAGGCTTGAGGGTTCCTTCATTCCAAAATCCATTGTTATTATAATTACTAGGACTGGCGGTAAATGTAATAACCTTACTTATTCCAAATAAATTTAATTCCTTATTGTTTATAGTTGTCATTTTATAACCCCCTTACTGCTCTACCCATATAAGGTGACATAACTTCAAATACTTTTCTTCCGTCTATATTTATTATTATAGGTACTTGTTCAGGCTTAGGTTCTAAAACAACATGTGTGTTATTATTTGAATTAGTCTTAATTCCTCTTAAATTAGCATTATATCCACCTATGACACTACTAGCTAATCCTTTACTAGCCTTAGCAACTCGATTATTCTCATCATCAATACCTATTGCAAGACCTTCTCCAGTCCATTTACCAAATTGCATAAATACTTTCGAAGGTGAGTTTATGCCTAAGAATTTTCTTACACCTTTTACTGCGCCTTCTGCAACACTAGTAATAGCTCCTACTACATTACCAGCCATATTTTTGATACCATTTATAAGACCTTGTATCATGTTTTTACCTATAGAGAATAAATTAATTCCTTTTAGTACGTTTACAGCTTGATTCATAAAGTTGCTTATAGTAGTTGGTACCTGTCTAATATTACTAATTACAGAATTTAATAAATTAGACATCATTGTTTTAGCCACAGACCATAAGGCTTGAAATGCATTAGCTCCAAATGTTCTCAAAGTATTAAAATTACTTGTTGCTCCACTAAGTAGATTTTTTACAAAATTAATACAAGCTGAAACGCCTTGGCTAAATAAATTCTTTCCAGCATTCCATAATCCTGTAATTAAATTAGGAATACCAGTAGCCATATTTTTAACTAAACTTATACCTTTTGCAACAAAATTTACTTGCATCCAGCTTATTACAAAAGCAATTGCATTAGAGAAAATCTGTTTTATACTTTCCCAACAACCTTGAAAATTGCCTTTAAATAAGTTTTGGAAAAAGTTAATTACTCCATCTATTACAGCTAATCCACTCTGAACTATAGTACCTATCGCAGTTATAGTATTAAGTATAACGTTAGAAATAAATCCCCATACAAAGGTTATCAAAGGCATTAACCAACTAGAGTGTTCGTTCCAAAAGTTAGTCATAGATTGAATTATAACTCCTACAGACTCTCCCATAGTAGTAAATATACTTATTGCAGTTTGCACGAAAGGTTCAATTCCAGGAGCAAATCTTTGGATTGTTCCCATAAATCCAGCTTCTGAACCTAATGACTCTGCGATTTTATCTAATACATCTCTTACTTGAACTGCACCTTCTTTAAGTTTATCGAATATAGGTTTAGCTAAAATACCACTTATTTGGCCTATTGTATCAGAAATAGTAGACTTTATACCATTAAAACTCTCTGATAGTTTAGACATACCTCCTTCTGAACTTTTGGCAATTCTATCTAATGCTTGATTATATATATCCGCTGATATTTTACCTTCAGACGCTAGTTTTCTGATTGAATCTGCAGGGACTCCCATAACAGCTGCTATATTTTTCATTATAGGTATAGATCTATCTTCTAAAATATTTAAATCTTCTGTATAAGCTACACCCGCATTTTGTACTTGAGAATATTGCCTAACCATTTCTTGCAATGAGTCTGATTGCACATCAAATGCACCAGCTATATCACCAAATTTAGTTAATTGATCAAATAATTTTTCTCCTTCAAATCCTGCATTATGTAAAAATCCTGCCATTTTATCTACTCCTATTTTTTCAAAAGGAGTTGTTGCAGCAAACTTTTCTATGTCTTTAAGCATTTTATTTGCTTTTTCTTGAGTTCCTAAAAGAGTTTCCCATTTTATGCGAGATGTTTCGAGAGTTGCATTATAATCTATACCTGCTTTTGTAGCATCTAAAAATCCAGTAACAAGCTTTTTACCTACATCGTAAACCATGAATGATGCTACTTGCTTACTTATCGAACCCAGAACACTACCAAACCCACTTGCTTTTCCTTTTGCTTGATCCATGCCCCTATCGAAATTAGAGGTGTTAGCATTTAATTTTACAAATAACTCACCTATAGTAGCCATTTTCTCACCTCGCTTTCTATTTTGAGTATAAAAAAAGTAGCAGATATTGAATCTACTACTTTTAAAGTATTTATTTTAAATTCACTTCAAGTTTATTATCTTTATAATAATCATCGTCGTAATTATCAGCAGTTCCATTTTCATGGTTTGAACTCCATGCCATCTTAAAACTAGCTAAGTCCTCTACAGAAGTTTTGTCTAAATTAAATAACACATGTCCTTCTTTAGTTACACCTTCATGTATATCACCATCAAAACTTTCACTAGCAAGCATATCAGCCTCAACTTGTTCCCCAGTATTAGTTATAAAAGTTGCTTGAGCTGGATAAGTACAAATCATAAAATCATTATCATTCTTTATCTCAAAATTAACTACTACTGTTACTTTATCTTTATTTTCATCAGTAACTACCATCTCATTTTGATTATAACTTTTAACTGCATCTGTCATATTATCAAACACACTTACTTCCTTAATTGTTTGAGTTATTCCAGAATCTTCTGTTGTTGCCCCTTCTACTTCATAAGTAGTTCCTTTATTTTTAGAAGCATCTTTACTCTGTTCTTGTGATTGATCATTACCGCTAGCACTTTTATTTTCCGGCGAACTACTACACGCAACTAAAGATATAGATATAATTCCAACTGAAACTAAACTTAATAATTTTTTTAACATTATTTTACTCCCCCTCAAAACAATATATAGTTTCATTACAATGTAATTATATATTATCCTTTTTGTAGAATGGTGTAGAAAATTGATTTTTTATTTATTTAGTTATTTTTATACCTTTATTAGTTATCTTATAGTTAAGATTATTTTTTTTAGCAAACTCAATTAACTCTAGATCATCTTCTGTAAGTTGCCTTTTTTCTTGTAATGTAGGAACTTCTCCTATAAGACTTTCGATAAATTCCTGTGCATTGTCTATTTCAGCACCTAATAATTGAGCTATCCATAAACCTAACTTAGCAAATTTACTTATATCTAAATAATAGTCTATCTCCTTTGAATATACAGCTATATCACTATTATACATTTCAGTTTTTTCTCTAATTGTTAATTCTTCGATATCAGTCTTTTTATATCCGTATTCTCGAGCAAAGAAAACTAATTCCTCTATGCTAATTTCATAACTTGAGAAATAACCTTCTTTGCTCCTGTAAAATTTACCTCTATAAATGCCAATAATAAAGCTTCTAATTCAGATACATATGCATCTTCTATATCCTCTACATTTAACTGAGGGAATAGTATAATTATCTTATCCTCTAGCTGTTCAAATATAACATTAAATACATCATCAGTTGTCTTATTATCTAAATCAGTTTTTAATAAATCATTAAAACTTACTGAAATATCTTTAGATAATTGCTTTAATTCTTTTATTTTCTTTTCTACAACTAATATTTCTCTATCTCCAATTTTTACAACTTTATTTCTCATAATTAATATTCCTCCTATGCCGGTAAACTTGATTCTTCTAGTCCAGTCAATTTACCAGTGCCTTTAGCTTTTATTGATAATTTAATTTTATCTTTTGTTGCAACTTCTACATCTATTCCTGTAATTTTAATATTTCCAGTAAAATCAGCTTTTGATGCACTTTTATCTATATATAAAGATATAGGTAAACTTGATCCACTAGCCATAGCAGTCATTATAGCTTGTTGACCGGTTTTATCAGATTTATTAAATATACCTTCCATAGATACTTCATATCCTTTTGTAGAGATTTCAGTCTCTTCCCAACCTTCACTATCAAAAGTTGTTACATCTACCTCATTGGCCTTTATATTAAGTTTCCAGTTTTCTATCTTAGTTATCTGATTTTCACCAGTCTTAATTGCACCTTTTTCTCCTGTTAAAGCCATTACTTAACACCTTCTTTCATAATTATGTAATTAACACTAAATTCACTTCTGCCTTTTTCATCTTTTCCTAAAGAAAAAGGACTTTGTTCAGGCTTATAACCTTCTAATTTATTTAATAAACTAAATATACTATTTATAACTTCTTCACATTTAGCATAACTTTCATTTCTTACTATAACTTGCAACCCTTTATGTTCAGTAGTAGTATCATCAAAATAAAAAGTAGGCTCTAGTCCACTAGTACTAAATAAGCCTACTCCATTTCCATCTCTCAAACTACCTATAGTAATAGTTTCTGTTATTCCATTTTCTTTTAAATAATTTAATATGTTTTTCATTATTTTAAATTCCTTACTATAGCTTCTCCTATTGCATCTATATATTTATTAACATTTTCTCTAAAAGGTTTTTCTAAGAACTTAGCGCCCCCACCTTTAGGATGACTATATTCAGTATGCTCATGTTGTCTTGCTGTATAAGGTAAATCAGAACCTACTTTCCAATCTAAATCACCTTCTTTTCTAGGATTAGCTAAATCACCTCTTAAATCTCCATTTAAAATGGGAGCAGCATCACTACACTTGCTTCCTAAATCTAAAGCTACATCTGCTAATTCAGATGCAGTAGCTTTAGGAGCAATCTTTGCTATTTGACCCAATTTAGCATTTAATTCATTTAATCCTTTTATCTCTATGCTCATAGTAAATAACCTCTATATCCTATAATTCCTTCTAAATCAGTAGCAGAGTTTATAGCTATTACTTTCATATTATTTATATAGTCACCTACCTTAATAGGCTCAGTGCATTGTATAACACTACTTGTAACTACTATATCACCTTTCTCATTTGTAACTTGCTTAAACTTTTCTACTAATCTACAAGCTATTTCTTTTTCTTCAAATGTTGGCTCATTATAATCATTGAGTCCAACTTTCTTTTTATAAATAACCTTCATAGTCATATAATCTTCTAACATATTTCATAACTCCCTCTTAGATAAGGTCTAAGGTATGCCATAGCTTCACTACAAACTTTATTTATAGCACTAGATTTTATTTTGCTAGTATCGTAACTTTCACTAAGTCCTTCTACTGAAAAAGAAGTTACACCTTGTTCTATTAATTTACTTCTATTAGAGTTTTGAGTTTCAATTAAATATAATGCTTGTTCGCATATAGCTCTTAAAACATCATCATTATTAAAATCTATGTCTTTGACTAGATTCAACCTTTTAATTTGATTAGTGGCCATTTTTAAAGACTGTTCTTGTTGACTACTTGTAGCTTCTAGCCATTTTTCTGCAAATAACCTCTCATTATTAAAATAGCTATAAGCATCTTCTATAC
>NZ_JAGHFM010000233.1 GCF_017888745.1 Terrisporobacter sp.
AAATAATATAAATTAAAATTTTTTAAATTCTATTTTACTCATGTCATTATAAATTTAAATATTCCTAATAATCTTAAATCTCTAAAATTGTATAAAGTATTATAATATTCTATGCCAAATAAATCATATTTATCTTCTCTAATGATCTATATTTAATTTTGAAAATCCCATATATAAATTTTATAAATACTCCAAATATTTTATTTTATATTCATCTATCCTTATAGGATATATAAAAAAAGATAAGGTATACATGTCTTGTTAATATAACATACCTTATCTTTTCATTTTTCTATTTTTTTGTGATTTATTAAATTCTTTTTGTACATTATCCTTACTTTTATAAGTTCTATGAAAATCATCCACTAAGCTAGTAATTAAACTTTCATCCACATCTACTTCAAAATTTTCATCTTCACAACGTCCACGGACAGCTGCTGCTAAAGAAAGCTGTTCACCAAGAGATACTAGAAATTCCGCAAAAATTTCTAATTCATCTGGATCCTGAAATTCTTGATTGATTATAGCAGCATAAATAGTAACTAAAGTCATATATTGATCTGCTAAACCTTTACAAGAACAGGCAAATTTTTTTCTACCCATTCATAGAACCTCCTTATATCTTATATTTATAATATTCATATAATAATGTTTTTATTACTAGATAAGGAAGAATATAGAGTTTCTCACATTCCTATAATTTTAATAAATTAAAACATCTTATATTTTCGTAATAAAAATACCTTTTTGCAAAAAGTGTTAAGATTTAAAAATATTAGTACATATTTTTTATCTCACTTTATGCAAAAAGGTAACTCATGTTAATTATTATTTATATAAACTTCAATTATGCTTGAACAGCATACATTTCTTTTAATTTAGCTTGAATATCTTTATTTTCTAAATACTCTTCTAAAGTAGTTTTTCTATCCATTATACCACCTGGAGTTATTTCTATTATTCTATTAGCAAGTGTTTGTATCATCTCGTGGTCATGAGAAGAGAATAATAATACTCCTGGGAATTTTTCTAAACCTTTATTTACAGAAGTTATTGACTCAAGGTCTAGGTGGTTAGTTGGGTCATCTAAAACTAATACGTTAGAGTTTGAAAGCATCATTCTAGATAGCATACATCTAACTTTTTCTCCCCCTGATAAAACATGAGCTTGTTTTAAAGCTTCTTCACCAGAGAATAACATTCTACCTAAGAATCCTCTTATAAAACTTTCTGATTTTTCTTCTGAATATTGTCTTAACCAATCAACTAATGAATATTCACATCCTTCAAAGAATTCATTATGATTTTTTGGTAGATAACTTTGAGAAGTAGTTACACCCCATTTGAATGTACCAGCATCTGGAGGTTCTTCTCCCATTAATATATTGAATAAAGTAGTTATTGCTATTTCATCTCCCATGAAAGCAACTTTATCATCTCTATCTAATCTGAAAGTTACATTGTCTAATACTTTTACACCATCAACAGTTTTAGTTAATCCTTCAACTTCTAAAACTTCATTTCCAATTTCTCTTTCTGGAGTAAATCCAACATATGGATACCTTCTTCTTGATGGTTGTATATCTTCAACTTGTAATTTATCTAATTGTTTCTTTCTAGAAGTAGCTTGTTTTGCTTTAGAAGCATTAGAAGAGAATCTTGCGATGAACTCTTTTAATTGAGCTATTTTTTCTTCAGTCTTTTTATTTTGGTCTTTTTGTAATTGTAATGCTAATTGACTTGATTCATACCAGAAGTCATAGTTACCTACGTACATTTGTATTTTACCAAAGTCAACGTCAACTATATTTGTACATATTTGATTTAAGAAGTGTCTGTCGTGTGATACAACTATTACGATAGAATCTTCTAAATCCATTATGAAGTTGTTTAACCAGTTTATAGATTGGAAGTCTAAGTGGTTAGTAGGCTCATCTAGTAATAATATTTCTGGTTTACCAAATAGTGCCTTAGCAAGTAATACCTTAACTTTTTCTCCACCTTCTAATTCTTTTAATTGCTTATAATGTAAATCTTTATCTATACCAAGACCCATTAATATTTTTTCTGCATTAGTTTCTGCATCCCATCCATCAAGTTCAGCAAACTCTCCTTCAAGTTCTGCAGCTTTTATACCATCCTCTTCAGAGAAATCTTCTTTCATGTATAAAGCATCTTTCTCTTTCATTATTTGATATAATCTTTCATGACCCATTATAACAACATCTAATACTGTCTCTTCATCATATTTGAAGTGGTCCTGTCTTAAAACAGACATTCTTTCTTTTTCAGTTATACTAACTGATCCTGTATTTGGCTCTATATCTCCAGCTAATATTTTTAAGAAAGTAGTTTTCCCAGCACCATTAGCCCCTATTATTCCGTAACAATTTCCTTTAGTAAATTTTAAGTTAACATCTTTATATAATTCTTTATCACCGAATCTTAGTCCAACGTTAGTAACTTGTAACATATATATATCAATCCTTTCTATTAATATCATTTATTAAATACAACAGTCTAATCTTATAATAAATATTGACTTAAGTCAATAAGACAATAAGTAGATTAATTAATATTTTTTAACATAATTTCGCCATTTTATTTATTATTCCAATAAATTTAAAGTAATTACAAGAATTATATAGATTAATAAAAAAGCAAACAGAGTACAATCTATTTGCTTTTATTATCTATTTAGTTAATAAGCATATTTTAAATTTATTATCATCACTATTTATTGAGTTAAATGAGAATAATAAATCATAAGTTTGTCCAAGCGTATCACTTATTTTCATATTGATCTCATTGATAAATAATAATTCATTTTCTTTTAAATTTTGTGGCATTTCATAAAGTACAAGAGCCTTCTTTTTAATTGCTTCTCCCTCTGTAGAGTAAACTTCTTCAGTTATAGTTTTTACTATATATTCTATTTTAGCATCTTTTTCAAATGATTCTAATGAGTATGATATAGAACTGTCATTAGCAAAAATATCTCTTAGGTCAGTTAAGTCTATACTTAATAATATATCTTCATCTATAGCCTCAACAACCATATTTATTAAATCTTGGATTTTTTCAAAATTATATTTATTTAGTTTTATTTCTTTATCAACACCCATATCATCTTTATTTTCTTTTAAAGATAAATCTAGACCTATGGATAATACTCTTCTTTCTGTTGCCATAAATGATATTGCTTTTACTATATCTTTAACTTTTTTATCTTCGCTATTATAACTTATAAATAAAACTTCTATACCATCAAGCAATGCCCTTACATATTCTTTATCAACATCTTGATTTATATTTATTTCTTCAAAAGTAAAGTTTTTTTCTAATTTACTTTTATAAGAGTTTAAAGTTTCTATACCTTCACTACCTACCCCTATAAACTTAGAATATATTTTGTTCATACTTACCTCCACACAAATTAATTGTTAAAATAGTTTTTTAATTTGTTACCATATTTATTATTAACCATATTAAAGACTGGTAAACCTATTAAAGTTATTACTACAAATTGTCCAAAACCTACTTGAATTGCACCTATAGCAAAAGGTACACCAAAGAATTTAGATAACATCCATCCTATTATTAGTGCATTAACTATGGTTGGCCAAAGTGAAGCTACAAATAGTGTAAATTTGCTATTTTTCAATAGTTTTGGTGTTAAATATACTAATATTGAACTTATTAACGTTGCTAATGTACCAAATATTATATCAGGAACACCATAGGGTCCAATTACATTTGCTAAGAAACATCCTAAAGTTAAAGCTAATATGTATTCTTTTCCCAATAGTGGTAAAAACATTAGAATTTCTGAAACCCTAAATTGAATAGTTCCATAACTTATAAATGCTAAAGCCAGTGTTACAACAGCGTATAACGCAGCTACTAAACCAACTACTGCTATCTTTTTTGTATTTATTTTCATTTCTTCCTCCTAAACTTCAATTATCGTTTATTAAATAATTATACAACATGAACGATTATATTATAAATTAATAAATATCTCAATAATATAATTATTATCATTTTATATTAAATTTAATATATGAATCATATAATACTAAAGAATGTTTGTACTATGTTTCATTTTTAATACTATTGAGGTGATTTAATGTTCTACAGAAAAAGCAAGTATATTCAATTAGAGGCTATAACAAGTGTTTTACTAATACTTTCAACTATTACTGCTTTATCAATTTGTAATAGCCCTTACAAAGATTTATTTTATAATTTGTTTCATAATACATATATAGCTAAGAATTTTTCATTACATAATTTTGTTAATGATTTTTTAATGTCTATATTTTTTCTACTGGCAGGTTTGGAAATTAAACAAGAAATTCTTTACGGAAGTTTATCTTCATTCAAAAAAGCTTCTTTTCCTGTTATCGCCTCCATAGGAGGAACAATTATACCAGCAGTGATTTTTTTATTTTTTAATTTTAATACGGATTATATAAGCGGTGTATGTATACCTATTTCTACAGATATTGCCTTTTCTATGGGTATATTTTTTTTATTTAGTAAATATCTAAATCCTAATTCTAGATTGTTTTTATTGTCCTTAGCTGTAGTTGATGATTTAATTTCAATTTTTATGATTGGAACAATTTACTCTACACATATCAATATTAATTTTATTATTTTAGGATCTATTTCTTTACTTTTAATGTACATATGTAACAAAATTTTTTATATTGAAAATCCTCTTTACTATATAGTAGGAGGTTTATGTTTATGGTATTTCGTTCATTTAAGCGGTATTCATTCTACTGTAAGTGGTATTTTACTTGCTATAGTAATACCATCTAAAAGTAATAAGAATAATGTACCCCTATCACAAAAACTTCAAAAATCCATAAATCCTATTAGTAGCCTTCTAATCATACCTCTTTTTGCTTTTGCAAATACGGGTATAAGTATCAGCTCTACATTAGAACTTACTAAATACCCAAGCCTTTTTTTAGGAATTTATTTTGGATTATTGATAGGTAAACCACTTGGAATCATGAGTTTTAGTTTCATTTCATGCTTTCTTGGAATATCTAAAAAGCCAATAACATTAGATTGGTTATCTATTTTCTTAGTTTCTTTAATTGCTGGAATTGGATTTACAATGTCTATATTTGTATCGGAAGTTGCATTTGTAGGAAACAATGAAATTATTAGTTTATCCAGAATTTATATTTTAATATCTAGTATTATGTCTATAACATTATCTTCTTTTACAATAATAACATTAAAAGAATTACATATAACAAAATACTAACTTTTAAAATAAAAAATACTCCAAGAGAATTAATTCTTTTGAAGTATTTTTTTTAATTACTATATGTCTAATTTTGCTATATTTTCTTTCATTATTCTTATAGAATCATCAAACTTTTGTTTTTCTTCTTTCTCAAGTGGCAACTCCATTATTTCAGTTACACCATTTTCATTTACTATACTAGGAACTGCTATATAAACATCATCATGTCCATACTTATTATCTAAATATGAAGATACTGTTAATATACAATTTTCATTTTCTAAAATTGCTTGAGTTATTCTAGTAAGCGCCATTCCAATTCCATAATAAGTTGATTTTTTACATTCTATTATTTTGTAAGCTATATTTCTTACTTCATCTTCTATCTCCTCAAAATCATTAAAAGTAATAGCAGAATCCTTTTTTGAAGCCACTTGATATATTGGCTGAACACCAAGAAGAGCATAAGACCATGCTACAAATTGAGAATCTCCATGCTCACCCATTACATAAGCATGTATTGATTTTGGAGTTACACCTAATCTCTCTCCTAATCCAAATCTAAGTCTTGCTGTATCTAAAGTAGTTCCTGATCCTATAATTTTATTTTTATCATATCCAGATACTTTCCACACAACATAAGTCATTATATCTACTGGATTAGATGCTACTATTATTATACCATTAAAATTAGTCTTTTTGATTTCATTTACTATAGATTTCATAATTTTAGTATTTTTATGTAATAAATCTAATCTAGTTTCTCCAGGAACTTGAGTTGCTCCTGCAGTTATACAGATTATATTAGCATCATTGCAGTCTGAATAATCACCTGAATATATTTTCATTTTTCTTGGTGCATAACTTAATCCATGATTTAAGTCCAATGCTTCACCTATTGTTCTATTTTTATCTATATCAATTAAAACTAGTTCCTCACAAGTTCCTTGGTTGACCATAGAATATGCATAACTCATTCCAACCATTCCTGCTCCAACTATTACAACTTTATTTTTTTTCATATGTTACCTCCGATGAAAGTTATTTTTTGTCAATTTTATTATATTATAGTAATTATTTACTGTAAATCCTAATATTACTTATTCATATATTATTTTTTATATAGTTGAAGTTTTAACATTACTAAAGATACTTTACAACGAAAACTCTACTTCAACATTGAATTTCTAATTACATTTTTTATATCCTTTGCTCAAAATTCACTTTGCTTAAGGCACTGCCTTGGCGCCATACTTCATATCGCCAACTGCTCAAGTAATAAAGTTAGAAATTATATTTTATACACAGAGCAGATAACATATAATTTCATTACAATAAAAAGAATATCTTTATTATAAAGATATTCTTTTTATTTAGTATATACAATTATATAATAATTATTTAGCTAAAATTTCATAACCATCCTCTGTGACTAATATCATATTTTCCCATTGAGCAGATAATTTACCATCATCTGTATAAGATGTCCAACCATTATCTGCGTCTATGAATAATTCATGTGTTCCTTCGTTAATCATAGGCTCAATTGTAAATATCATACCTGGTACCATAAGTACTCCTTCTTCTTTTGTTCCATAATGAAAAACAAATGGATCCTCATGGAACTCTAAACCTATACCATGACCACCAAATTCCCTAACTACTGAATATCCATTTTTTTCAGCATGTTCTTGAACAGCTTGACTTACATTGCCCAGTCTAGTCCATGGCTTAACAGCTTCGATACCTTTAATCATACATTCTTTTGTCACATCTACTAATCTCTTTGCATTATCGGAAACTTCTCCTATCATATACATTCTAGAAGCATCAGAATAATATCCATCTAATATGGTAGATACATCAACATTTACTATGTCACCTTCTTTTAATACATAATCATCAGGTATCCCATGGCATATTTGATCATTTACCGATGTACAACAGCTTTTTGGAAAACCACTATATCCTAAAGGGGCAGGCTCAGCTCCTTTAGATATAGTATAATCGTAAACTATTTTATCTACTTCTGCTGTAGTCATTCCAGCTTTAATTTGATCTCCTACTAAATCTAATATTTCATTGTTTATCTTAGCACTTGCTTTAATTTTTTCTATTTGTTCCTTGTTTTTTATTAGACTTCTATGAGGAACTTCATAGCCTTTACGTTTAAATTCTTTTAGTTTTTCATCAAAACTCATATGGCATTTTTTATATTTTTCTCCACTACCACACCAACAATTATCATTTCTTCCTATTCTCATGATATTCTCACTTCCTTAAAATTTAAATCTATAATATTCTCATTTTTTCTATTGGTTTTCTTAAAATATAATCTTTATCAACTTCTATTCCAAGTTTTAACTTAACAATTTGTCTCGCATGCGGTGCAGATTCAATAGAGTTACCATCTTCATCATACATTTCTTCTATTGTTGTAAACATGGTTTCTTTATATGGTCCTATAACTTCTATATCATCTTTTACATTCATTTTATTTCTTTGTTCAACTATATAAAGTCCTGTTTCTTCTTCATATTCTTTTACTATACCTATAAAATCATAATTTCTTATATAAGAAGCTGATTTATAGTTGTTAGAATTTTCATCAGGTCTATTTAAAAAGAATCCTGTTGAATAGTCTCTGTGACTTCCTTTTTTAAGTTCTTCTAACCACATAGGATTGAACTTCCAGTTTTTTGGATCTTCGTAGTAAGCATCTATAGCCATTCTATATGCTCTAACAGTAGTAGCAACATAGTATGCTGTTTTCATTCTACCTTCTAT
>NZ_JAGHFM010000234.1 GCF_017888745.1 Terrisporobacter sp.
ATTTTTCTTTCCCTCACTAAATTTTTCTTTTCTTTTCCCCATAATAAAACAGCCTCCTATAATAATTTAATACTATCATAGAAAGCTGTTGGATTTTGTAATTTACAGAGTTTTTTTCACACACTCGTTATATTAGAAAGCAAGATTTGGCAAATAACCAAACCTTGCTTTTTTTAATTGAAAGGAAATTGCATTAAATATTAATCCTTAATTATTCTGTCATAATGATTATCTATATAAAATTTCAACTCATCTAATTCAATATTTTTAACTCTACAAATTCCATTATAAACATTAATAATCTCACTAGGCATACCGTAAGCACCGTTAACCCATTCCAAAGCAGTAGGACCATCAGTTTCAGCAAGAATATTACTAATAGGAATAAGTTTAGCTATTTCCTTAGTTTTTTCAGAATAATTAATATCTACACTAATAGTAAAGAGTGAATTTGCATCTATAAACTTATTTAAAGTATAAATATCACCGCTATACCAGTGTATTATAGATTTTTCTAGCATATTTTCTTTGTATAAAATCTCGTATACTAATTCTTCTGCGCCTTTGGTATGAATATTTAAAAATTTATCATATTTCTTAGCTTTTTTCACAAAATGTTTAAATACTTTTACTTGAGGTTCAAAAGTGGATTTATCTTCAACCCAATGAAAATCTAAACCAATTTCTCCTATGATTTTAATATTTTTTATATAATCATCGTAAATATCTAAATTAGGAATTTCTTTAGTAACTCTCCATGGATGTATACCAAAAGTAGATATGATGCTATCACATTCTTTGGAAAATCTTAAATTATTTTTGTAACTTTCTTCATCCATGGCACAAGAGATTACTTTTATATTGTTTTTTTCTATATCTTTATAAACTTTTTGTAATTCATCATTTTTATAAAAATCTATATGATTGTGAAAATCTATGTACATATAAGTAAATTTAAACCTTTCTAATGTAATTAAGGCTCATAGAAATTAAACTTTCCATAAGCCTTATAATCCTTCATATTCTTAGAACAATAAACGAATTTTATATTTACAGATAACCTAAGATTTCTTTTTTTAGTTTAGCAACATTTTCTAGATTATCTTTGTTATAGATACTTTTATCTACTAAAACTTCTTTATTAACTACAGCTGGTTTATTGGATAAAATATAAATTCTATCTGATAAAATTATAGCTTCATCTATATCATGAGTTATAAGAAGTATAGTTGATTTAATATCTTTTTTTATATCTAATAGCCAATTTTGCATAGATGTTCTAGTTATAGAATCTAGAGCGCCAAAAGGCTCATCTAATAGCATAATGTCGCTGGAATTAATAAAGGTTCTCATGAAATTAACTCTTTGCCTCATACCACCAGACAGTTCATCAGGATATTTATTTTCGTATCCTTCTAATCCAAATATGGAAAAGTAAGGCTTAACTTTTTCATGACTTTTTTTCTTTTTTTCATTTTTTAAAATCAAAGGCATTGAAACATTATCTATAATATTTTTATAAGGAAGTAGTAAATCTTTTTGATACATATAACTGAACTTTCCATTTATATTTACTTCGCCACTGTCAGGAGTAGTTAAATTAGAAAGTATATTAAAAATAGTGCTTTTACCACAACCACTAGGTCCTATAATAGAAACTATTTCGTCCTCATAAACAGATAAATTAATATCTTTTAATATAAGTTTGTCTTTGAATCTCTTACATAAATTACTAATAGTAATTTTTTTATTCTCTGCATTGTTTATATTATCTATTACATTTAAATTATTTATTTGGTAAGAATTCATTTGTGTATGCATCGCTTGCTTTCATATCCTTGTTTATTAATTTATATTCCATCATGAAATCAGTGTAATTATTCCAAACACTATCTTTCATTTCTCCCCATCTAGGTGCATCATCTATATATTTATCAGCTAAGAATTTTTGACTTTCTATAGCTAATTCTTCGTTAATTTCAGGTGCATATTTTAATAAAGTTTTTGCGCTTTCTTCTGGATTATTTACACAATCTTCGTAACCTTTACTTGTTGCAGCTAAGAATTTCTTTGCTAGGTCTGGATTTTCATTTATAATTTTATCATTAGTTATTAAAAGTGGAGTGTAGTAATCTAATCTTTTATCTAAGTCTTTAGTAGCAATAAAGTTTATTTCTTCACCACGAAGTTTTGCTTCTACACCTGTCCATCCTTCAAAAACATTAAATATATCTATTTCTTTTTTAGTTGCTGTAAAGAAGTCATCTTCACCCACATCTAATATTTTTACAGTATCAAAATCAGCATCATTATTAGTCATTACTGCATTTAAAGTGGCTTTTTCCGACTCTGATCCCCATCCACCATAAGTTTTGTTTTCAAAATCTTTTACAGTTTTTATATTTTTACTTGCTGGAGATGCAAATCCAGAAGTGTTATGTTGTATTATTGTAGATATTGCTTTTATAGGAAGTGGATCTTCACTAGTTTTAGCATAAGTAACATCTTCTTGATAGCTTACTCCAAAATCAGCTTTATTAGTAGCCACTATAGTTGTAGCATTACCATCAGATGGTTGGACTATTTCCACATCTAAACCTTGTTCTTTATAGTAACCTTTATCTAAAGCAACATATAATCCTGTATGATTAGTATTTGGAGTCCAGTCAAGAACTACTGTAACTTTTTCTAAACCTGAATTATCTTCTTCATTATTATCTTTATTAGTACATCCAGTTATTAATCCTAGTGTTAATAAAGCTGTTGTAATTAATGATACACTTTTCTTAAACTTCATTTTATTCTCCTTTATACTTATGTCTTAACATAATTTTCTTTAAAATATTTACAATCATTACAAACATTAAACTAAATACAATTACTAAAATAGTTGATGCGAATACCTTATCTAAAGCATAAGCACTTTTTGCTCTAACCATATAAACACCAAGTCCAATACTTCCACCTAGCCACTCTGCTACAGTAGCTGATACAAAAGCATAAGTTGCAGAAATTTTTAATCCTGTAAATAAACTTTCTAAAGACATGGGAAGTTTTAAATGGATAAAAGTTTTTAATTTACTTGCGTCCATAGTTTTAAATAAATTAAGATAATCTTTATCTATATTTTCTATACCATCAACAAAATTTATTAATATGGGGAAGAAACAAGTGGCCATTACCATAATTATTTTTGGTAAAGAGTCAAACCCAAACCATATTATTAAAAGTGGAGCTATAGTTATTGTCGGTATCATTTGCGAAACTAACATTAATGGATAAAAACATTTTTTTACTATTGGTATAAAGTCCATGATTGTTCCTATTGTAAGTGCTAATATAATAGAAAAAACAAATCCTAAAAGGGATTCTTTTAGAGTGACCATAGCATGCATTTGTAAATTTGCATTATCTGTAAAAAATACTTCTACTATATCGGTTGGTGATGGCATTAGATACTGAGGAATATCATAACTTACCACAATAAATTGCCATACTACTAAGATTGATATAAAAGTTACAATAGGATATATGTAATTTTTTATTTTATCTGTGATTTCTAAGTTTGTCATCTATTGTTAAGCCTCCAGCTTTCTCGTCAACTCTTGCAACTGTGATGACTCTTTCACATCCAAGCTCAAATGGGATTTTATGTATTATTTTAATTAAATCAAAAACTTCATCAAAATCCCCTTCAATTGTAGTACTCATAGCTCCGATTTCGTATTTAAGACCACTTTCTTTTATTTTTTCGATACATTTATCTACTACCTTATACATTTCATCTTCGCATGCATAAGGTCTAAGAGGCATAACTGCCACATCTGCTATTACCATATATACTTCCTCCTTTATTTTTTATATTATTACAAATGTTTTTAGCTATGTAACTAAAACTATTTATAAGGATATCATAACACATTGTTAAGTTGTAATTAAGTATTTAGCAAAGAAAATATTAACAAAAACTTTAATTATAAAGCATTATATTTTAAGATTTTTTTAATCTTTCATATTCTTAAGGTTAAATTTATGGCAAAAATTAAATATATAAACTATTATTTAAATATATCTTTATTTAAATTAGTTTTGGATATTACTTATGTGGGGGAGTTTATGAAAAAAGAAAAGAAGAAACTAAAAAAATTTAATTCCTTTGATTTATTAGATGCAGAAATTTTAGAAGAGTATTTAAGCAAGATGGCCCTTGAAGGATGGATAATAAGTGATATAGGAAGAACTTTTTTAACTTTTGAGAAATCTACACCAAAGGTTATTAAGTTTTTTGCTGATATTACAACGAATGATTTAGTAGGTGATAACTATATTCCTACTACTGATTATGTAAATCATTTCAAAGAAAAAGGGTTGGAGCATGTTTGTGGTAATGATGACTTTCAAATTTTTATAAAGAATGGTGTAAAAGGTACACCAGAAAGAAGAAAGTTGAAGTTTACTAGAGTATTTAAGAATGAATTTTCACAGCTAATTTCAATTATATTTATTTTTTTGTCATTACTTTTAAATGATAATTCATTTTTGCATGACTCATTCATTACATTTATATCAGATAAATATATTATATTATGTATGATTTTTGGGGGGATTATAGTAGTACTAAATTTACTTTCTACTATATTAAAAATAGATAAATATATAAAAGTAGTAAAAATAAATAATGATAATTTTGTTCATAGAAGGAATTTTAAAATTAGAGATATATTATCAAAGGTTATAAACTCTAATTTTATCTTCTTCCTAATGACTTTATCCATAACATTATTAAATCCTAATGGAGATTTGGGAGGTTATACTTCAAAGAATGAACTACCTGTGTCTTTAGAAGATTTTGATGTAGAAATTCAAGAAATAAGACAATGTGATCTTAAAAAGACATCATCACCTTTTGCAAAATATATGTATGGTACTGATGATACTTATAAAGAGGTAGTTACAAAGGTATATGATGAAGAAAGTAATAGTTATTACGATGAATATAGTGAAGAATATTCAGCATCACTATCTTACACTGTTTTCCAAAGTAAATCTGATAAAATTATAAATAAAGCTTTAGATTCTATTTTAAGGTCTTATGATAAATTTGCCTTGGATTGTGAGAAGTTGAATGATGCACGAGAATTAAAAAAATGGGGAGCAAAAGAAATTTATACAATTAATACTTGGGATGAGAAGGTGATAGTTTATAGTGATAAGATTCTAAAAATAAGTGGAGATATTGAATATAATGAAAAAAATATAAATATAATTAAAGATAAAGTTTTAAATGGAGTTAATTTTTAATAATTTTAATATATTTTTCAAATAATAATATATTGACAATGAAAAAAAATATTATAAAATAGAGTTAATAAATAAAATATAATCGGATGAAGATAATCTTAGACATTACTTAAATGTAAGGCCGAAGAAGCAAAAGGAGGAACTTAATCTTATTCTTTCTTGAAACTGACAGGCAAAAGGAAGATTATCTGACGAAGCTTTGGAGAGAACGGATACCGTCGCCTACGTGGCTATAACCAACTGGCAAAAGGACAGAGTGATAAGACGCTTTTTTAGTGTACTTATTACTCTGTCCTTTTTTATATTTTAAGGAAAGAATGTGTAAGGACTATAAAAATTTTTAAAGTAAAAGGAGAGAAAGTTATGAGAATGATGTTAGTAGGAGCAGGAGCAGTAGGAGAATCAATACTTAGAATACTACAAAGTAGAGAAAATTATAATGAGTGGTTAAACTTTGTTTTAGTTGCTGACTATGATTTAGATAGAGCTAAGGAAGTTGTAAATAACTTAGAAAATATATCTAAAGAAAAAGATAAATCAAATAAAGATAATGAAAGATATTATACCCCTATAAAAGTTGACGCTAGAAATAAAGATGAAATGATAAAGTTAATAAAAGATTATAAGATAGATTTTGTAATGGATGGTGCAGCACCATTTGTCAGTAATCAAATATTTGATGCAGCTTATGAAGGTGGTGCCAATTATGGAAGCATGGGAACTTGGTCAGTACCTATGGATAACCCTAAGTTTGGTATAGGTATTGAAAATAGCTATATAGAGCCTATGACTAAGTATAATTTTGATAGACATGAAGATTGGGCTGAGAAAAATCAAATGGCTTGTATCTGTATGGGAATAGATCCAGGAGTAGTTAATGTATTCGCAAAATATGCAGCAGAATATGAGTTTGATGAATTATATGAAGTACATGTAAAAGACGGTGGAAATTTAGAAATACCAGGAGCTAAAGAAAGTGATATAACTTTTGGGTTTAATGTATGGACAGTTTTAGATGAAGTAATGAATCCTAATGTGGAATATGACAAAGATAAAGGTGGATTTATAGTAGAAGATGCTTTTAGTGGAGAAGAAGTTTTTACTATGCCAGAAGGTGTGGGAGAAAATACTTTAATTAAAGTTGAACATGAAGAAGTAGTAACTATGCAAAGATATTTATCTAAATATGGATTAAAAAAAGCTACATTTAAAATTGCCCTAGACCCTTCTCTTATAAATGCTCTTAAAGTAATAGATTCATTAGGTCTTAGAAGTATACATCCAGTAGATGTGGGTGGGGTAAAAGTAGTTCCTAGGGATGTGGTAGCAGCTTGCGCACCTCAACCAAAGGATATTGGTGATGAAATGATAGGAATGATGCTTGTTGGAGTTCATTGTGTAGGTATAAAAGATGGTAAGAAGAAGGAAATATTCATGTATCAGCCTTTTGAAAATCAACAATCTATAAAAGATTGGGGAATGCAGGCAGTTGTTGCTCAAACAGGATTTGGAGCAGCCCTTAGTATAGAACTTATTGGAAGAGGAATTTGGAGAGATAAAGGAGTATTTTCGCCAGAATATTTTGATCCAATTCCATATTTAAATCTTATGAAAGAAACTGGATTTAGATATGAGATAGTTGAAATTTAAAATTAAATCAGAGTAATAAAATTTTTATAGACTACAAAATAAAAATTAAAAATAATTATTGTGCAAAAAAATAAAATATGCTAAACTTTTACAAAATAAACGAACTATAATGGCAAAAATTAAATTAATTGTCGTAAAAATAACAATATCCATAGAGATATCAATTTATTATATTCGGATAAATGTATTGTAAAAGGAGTATGAATATGCAAAAGAATGATCTTAAAAAGTTAATTGATGTAGCGTCAGGTAGAATACCAGCTGATATAGTTATTAAAAACTGTAAAGTAGTGGATGTTTATAATGGAGTTATAATAGATGGAGATATTGCTATAAGTGATAACTTAATTGCTGGTGTAGGCAGTTACGAAGGCAAAGAAGTAATAGATGCTAAAGGTAAATATGCAGCTCCAGGATTTATCGATAGTCATATACATATAGAGTCATCTTATGTTTCTCCAGAAGAATTAGGAAGACTTGTAGTACCACATGGTACAACAACAATTATTGCTGATCCTCATGAAATAGCTAACGTATGTGGTTTTACAGGGATAGATTATATGTTAAAAGCATCAGAAAGAACTGCTTTAGATATTAAAATGATGTTACCGTCATGCGTCCCAGCTACACCATGGGAACATTCAGGTGCAGTAATAGAAGCAAAAGATATGGTAGAACCTATGAAAAGTGGTAAACTTCATGGATTAGGAGAGTTTATGAATTTTCCAGGAGTAGTTGAAGGTCATAATGAAGTATTAGATAAAATTCTTGTAGCTGTAAATGAAGGAAGAGTTATTGATGGTCATAGTCCAGGGTTAAATGGAAATGCTCTTAATGCTTATGCAGCAGCTAGAATAAAAACAGATCATGAATGTGCAACTGTCAAAGATATGCATGATAGAATATCACGTGGAATGTATGTTATGTTACGTCAAGGTTCAGCATGTCAGGATTTAAGAAATTTAGCTAAGGGAGTTACTCCTTTTAATAGTAATCATTGTTTATTATGCGCAGATGATATGCAAACAAAAACTATTTTAACTATAGGGCATTTAGATAATAGTTTAAGAATATGTGTAGAAGAAGAAATTGATCCTATTATAGCTATTAGAATGGCAACTTTAAATGCGGCTCAGTGTTATAATTTAGAAGATAGAGGAGCAATAGCACCAGGATTAAAAGCAGATATAGTTCTTTTTGACAATCTTAAAGATTTTAATGTGGATAATGTTTTAATAGATGGAAAAGAAGTGGCAGTTGGTGGTGAATATAAATTACCAATATCATTCTATGATCATTCATCAACAAAAGGTAGTTTCCATGTAAAAGATTTTTCTAAAGATAAATTAAAATTAACTATTAACTCAGATAAAGCTTATGCAATTAATATACTACCAGGTGGTGTAGTTACTAGTAAAGAAGTAGTAAGTATCAACAGAGATGAAAATAATGAGTTTGTTTATAATAAAGAAGAAGATGTAGTCAAAGTGGCAGTAGTTGAACGTCATCAAAACACTGGAAATGTAGCAGTTGGATTATTAAAAGGTTATGGAATAAAAGAAGGAGCAATAGCACTTTCCATAGCCCATGACTCACATAATATTATAGTTGTCGGTGTAAATGATGAAGATATGGCTTATGCTGTAGAAGAATTAATAAACCAAGGTGGAGGAATAATACTTGTAAAAGATAAAGAAGTAATCGAAAGTATGCCAATGCCAATAGCTGGTCTTATGAGCGATAAAAGTGGTGAATGGGTAGCAGATAAGCTTGCTAGTATACATGAAGTAGCTCATAAAAAACTTAGTATTAATGATACTGTTGAGCCAGTTATGACACTTTGCTTTATGTCTTTAGCAGTTATTCCAGAACTTAAAATCACAGATATGGGATTATTTGATGTGACTGAGTTTAAATTTATATCAATTGAAGCATAATAAAATTAGAATAAATTAATATATAAAGAATATAATAAATCAAAATTTACAATTATAAATAATGTTATATAAAATAAATTCAAAATTACTAATTAAATAGATTAATATATTTAAGGAATAAAGGACTATGAAAAAATCATAGTCCTTTTAATATTTATATTAAATAATATGAATCAATATCCTTATCAATTTTTTTGATAAAATTTTTGCTTAATAAATAATTAATATTAAGATTACTCAATATCATCTTCATCCATATCTAATTCTTTTTCAATTTTATCCTGTTTTCTTTTACTTAAATAGTATAAAAGATAATTTATACCGCTAAATCCAATTATAAAAGTTAAGTAGTAAATTATAAGTGTTTTTGTATCTTTCTCACCACTTAATATAACAAAAATAACAAGGGATAATATTCCACCAAGTAAAGTATTTTTTAAGATTTTCTTACCAGAATCTTTATCTTCACCGTAGAGATTATTTCCAATTCTCATATTACAAATAAGATTATAGAAACCAATTCCTACTAAACATAAAAACTCAGCCATATATTGACTAAGTGGAGCTTGTAAAAGGAACTGTTGAACGACAACTGATATAAGTAATGCGTAAACTAATAATTGATATCCATCGCTTTGAATTTTTCTTCTTTGACTTATAACTCTTTCATCTTGATTTTTAATATTTTTCATTTTTATTCCTCCCAAAACAAATCATCTAAGGTTTTACCTAAAGCCTTACATATTGCAATACAAAGTTTTAGAGTAGGATTATAGTTTCCTGACTCTATTAATCCTATAGTCTGCCTTGTTACTCCTACTGCTTTGGCTAAATCATCTTGTTTCATATCACATTCGATACGAGCTATTTTCATTTTTTTATTCTTCATATAAACCTCCTTATATTGTATAGTATATGATAAATATAACAAAAAGTAAACTATATATTGCATTATGTTTTATAAAACATACATTTAATATGAATGATGCAAATATTTGAAAGTTATAAAAAATATATACTGATTTAAAATCTAACAAAAATAATTTATAAACTGAAGGTAATATAATTTACCAATAGAATAATATACTTTAGTGAAGAACTTATAAATATTATCATAATAAACATCAGATTCTATAAATGAAAGGGTGAAGATAATGTTTGAAAATTTAAAAAAATATGACCCAGAAATTTATGACAGTATGAAAAGAGAGTTGCTTAGACAACAAAGAAATATAGAGCTTATAGCCTCAGAAAATATAGTTTCTATGCCTGTAATGGAAACTATGGGAAGTCATCTTACTAACAAATATGCAGAAGGATATTCAGGACGTAGATACTATGGCGGCTGCATACATATTGATGAGGTGGAAACTTTAGCAATAGATAGATTAAAGAAAATTTTTGGTGCAGACCATGCCAATGTACAGCCTCACTCTGGAGCTAATGCAAATATAGCAGTATATTTTGCTATGTTAAAACCAGGTGACAAAGTAATGGGAATGAACTTATCTCAAGGTGGTCACTTAACTCATGGTTCTCCAGCAAATATATCTGGACAATACTTTGAATTCCATGAATATGGAGTAGATGAAGATGGATTTATTGATTATGATAATGTAAGAAAAATTGCTCATGAAATTAAACCAAAGTTAATAGTAGCAGGAGCAAGTGCTTATCCAAGAGAAATAGATTTTAAAAAGTTTAGAGAAATAGCAGATGAAGTGGGAGCTTTACTTATGGTAGATATGGCTCATATTGCAGGACTTGTTGCAGCTGGTCTTCATCAAAATCCTTGTGATGTAGCAGACTTTGTAACAAGCACTACTCATAAAACGCTTAGAGGACCTCGTGGAGGCATAATTCTTTGCAAGGAAAAATATGCAAAAGCAATAGATAAGGCTGTATTCCCAGGAACACAAGGAGGACCATTAGAACATATAATTGCATCCAAGGCTGTTTGTTTTAAAGAAGCATTAAGTGATGAATTTAAATTATATCAACAACAATTAGTTAAAAACTGTAAAGTATTAGCTGATGAACTTATGGTCAGAGGATTTAAGATGTTAACTGGAGGAACTGACAATCACCTAATTTTATTAGACTTAACTAATAAAAATATAACAGGTAAAGAAGCAGAAAAGAGATTAGATGAAGCTTACATCACTACAAATAAAAATGCTATACCATTTGATCCAAATGGAGCAAATATAACTAGTGGTATAAGAATAGGGACAGCTGCTGTTACTACAAGAGGTATGAAGGAAGATGATATGAAAGTTATTGCTGAAGCTATAGACTTATGTTTAACTTATAATGATGAAGAAAAAGCGAGAGAACTAGTAGTACAACTTACTGAAAAGTATCCTTTATATGAAGAATATAATATTATGGACTAAGAAACATAAATAAAAAATTAGGTATAATATCATAATAAAAATTATAACTAATGGAGAAAAAATATGACATATAAATTTGAAGCTATAATAAAAGAAATACCTGAGAAAAATGGAGCATATATTGAAATACCATTTGATGTACAAAAAGAATTTGGCTCAAAAAGAGTTAAGGTAAAGGCAAAGTTTGATGGTATTGATTATAGAGGTTCTATTGTTAGTATGGGACACGGAATATATATTATAGGTATTCTTAAATCTATTAGAAAAGAAATTAACAAAGAAGCTGGAGATAAAATATTTGTTGAAATAGAAAAAGATGAAGATGTACGTGAAGTTGAATTACCTTTAGATTTTAAAACAGAATTAGAACAAAATGAAGAAGCTTTAAAATTTTACAATATTTTATCCTACTCAGTAAAGAAAAAATACTATCAATGGATAACAAGTGCTAAAAAAGAAGAAACAAGACAAAGAAGAATCACAGAAGCAATTTCAAAATTAGAATCAAATATAAAAATATAGTAGATTTTTTGATTATTTTAAAATATATAAAGGGTATGTTAACTTAAAAATAAGTTTACATACCCTTTTTGTATAGTATTAATTTTAATTAATACCTAAATTCTCAATCCTACCTTCTATTCCTTACACATTAGGATCTTTCTAAAAATTATTTATTTAATGTAATAATATTACAGAATAAAAAAGGATTTTATTATATAATATATGTATTGATTTAAAAGAAATATTAGCAAATTTAAAAATAAGGAGAGTTGAGATGGAGAAAATAAGTTTATTAGTTGTATTTGTAGAAGGTCTTCTTTCTTTTTTATCACCATGCGTACTGCCCATATTACCAGTTTATTTAAGTGTACTATCAAATAGTAGCGTAGATATATTAAATAAAAACAAAAACAACTTTATAAAAAGTTCTTTATTTAGAAATACAATATTTTTTGTACTTGGCATATCAACTACATTTTTTATTTTAGGTACATCAGCAAGTATATTTAGTAACTTTATTAGTAGCAACAAGGATATAATAAGTTTTATTGGTGGTATCATCATAATAATAATGGGATTATTTTATGTAGATATACTTAAGTCTTCTATATTAAATAGAGAAAAAAGATTTAACTTTGAAGTTAAAAATGTAAATATTTTTACTGCATATTTATTAGGGTTTACTTTTAGTTTTGGATGGACACCTTGTATAGGACCGGTGTTAGCATCGGTTTTACTAATGGTATCAAGTTCTAATAGTATAATGTCAGGTAATATATTAATAGGTGTATATACACTTGGATTTATATTACCATTTATAATAGCAACTATGTTTTATGGGAAATTAATTGGAAGTATAAATAAGTTGAAATCTAACATAGATACTATAAAAAAGATCGGTGGAATAATACTTATAATATCAGGTATGACTATGTTAATTAGCGGTTTTGATGGAGTAAGAGCTCATCTTTATGGAGCAAATAAAGCAGAAATACAATCTGAAGAGAGTAAAGATGAAGAAAAGGATAAGGTTGAATCAATAGATTTCACATTATATGATCAATATGGTAAGGAGCATAAACTTAGTGATTATAAAGGTAAGACTGTATTTTTAAACTTTTGGGCTACTTGGTGTCCTCCTTGTAAGAGTGAAATGCCACATATAGAAGAAATTTATAAAGAGTATGGAAAAAATAATGAAGATGTAGTAGTTATAGGTGTAGCATCACCAAATCTAGGCAAAGAAGTTTCTAAGGAAGAAATCATAGAATTCCTTGAAAAAAATAATTATACTTTCCCTGTTTTATTTGATGAAAGTGGAATGGTTATGTATCAATATGGAATAAATTCATATCCATCTACATTTATAATAGACAAAGAAGGGTATGTGACACAATATGTGCCAGGTGCATTGGATAAAGATACTATGAAATATCTTATAGAATTAGATAACTAGAACAGAAATTATATATAATTAAATTAATTTGAAAAAAATGCAAAAATGTATTATGCTAGCTTAGGACTTCATTATAAAGTGTGGGTGAAAATATATTATATATAACAGTTGGAGGCGTAAATGTATAAAAGGCTAATATCATTAATATTAATAAGTGTTACAGTCATACTAGCAGTAGGATGCTCAAAAGAAGAGTCAAAAGTAGGAGAAACAAAAGTAGAAAAAACATCAAAGGAAGAAAAGGTAGTACAAGAAGTAAAGGGAGTAGAAGAGATTTTAACAGGGAAATATATACATATAGCAGATAATAAAAGTGATACAGGTTCTATTTTTTATTTTAAAGAAGATGAAATTGTGTTAATGTATGGGTATCATGTAGATTTATACAAAATATTAGAAAGAAACTCTAGTGAAAATAGTACTACTTATAAGCTTTCAACTACTGAATTTGGAAATCCTGATAATGTAATAAATAGTACATTAAGTATAAGTAAAAACGAAGATGGTAGTATATATATGAAGTGGCAATATGAAGATGGTAGTTCAAATGAAGAAAATAATTTAAAGCTTTTGACTGCTAAAGAATGTGTAGAATCAATAGTATCATCGTATCCAACATATAAACATGATAGATTATGGGATGATCTTGGATTAACTTCAGAATTATTTGATGAAGTTTATAAAGAAGTATCTAAAAAAGAGTCTAATAATCAAATATCAGCAGAAGAAGCTCTTCAGATATGTAAAGATAAGATAAAAGGAACTTGGAATACAGATAATTTATTTATAGGTGATGGAGAATTTGGATTAGAAAGAATTATAGATATCAATGGACGTCAATACTATGGTGTTTATTATAGAGAAACAGACGATATAGTAGGAGATTTTAGATTCTGTGTAAGTATATCTACAGGTGAAGTATTTTATCAAGATGTAGCAGATATGCAAAGTTTAACTCCAATAGATGAGTATTTGAAAGAAGTTTTATAGAAAACAGGTAGCTACTAAGTAAATAATCTTAGTAGCTACTTTTTTAATTGTAGGAAATTATTGAAATATCAACAATGAAACGAAAAGTAGCCATATATAAACTGTACGTAGCAGTTAAATTTAGGCAAATATTATATAATATTCTTAGATAATATTGGAGGAGATATGAAAATGAAATTTGGAGAAAAATTAAAATCATTGAGAATAAAACATGAGCTCTCACAAGCACAGTTAGCTGAAATGATTAACGTATCAAGACAAGCAGTTACTAAATGGGAAAATGAAAATGGGATGCCAGATATAGAGAATTTAAAATTAATAGCTAAAATCTTTGATGTTAGTATAGATTCTTTAGTTTATGAAGAAGAGGAAGTTGAAAGTACAGACGATGATTTTTGTTGGGAGATTGCTTGTACATTTGGTATTATTGGCTTAGTCTTAACATTTTTGTTTGACGGTGTATTTACAAACATGGGTGCAGCAGGGATTGGTTTAGGGGTGATAGGATATCTTTTAGGTAAAATATTTCTCCTTTTTAAAAGTAAAGATAGGTGTAGTAAAAGATAGTTTTAGTTTGAAGAATTAATATCAGTAAATATTAATAAATAAGTAATTAAAATATAACTAGTAGACAAAAAAGTATAAAATTATTAAGATTAAATTAAAAAATGTTATCAATAAAGGGGAAAAGTATGAAAATAAACAAAAAAATCATAATTATTATGACAATAGTATCTATTTTATCTGTGGGATGTAGTAGCATAAATAATGACAGCAGTAAAAATACAGATGGACAGAAAGTATCAGAAGAAGCAATAGATGAAACTAATATGGTAGAAATAGAAAATCATATACCATATGTAACAGATAAATATGGAGATATTAATAACTCTATAATTGATAAAAGATATGAAAATGTAAAAAAAGAAGCGTTAGCTTATAATTCTCCACAATACGAAAAGGAAAAGAAGGCTGAAAGTGAGAATAAAAGTGATGATAAGGAAGTTATTTCTGAAATACATCTTGCTGATTCAATAAAAAATGATATTAATTATAAAGATATTTTATTAGGATTTACATATGCTTCAGAAACTAATCCAACTGATAGAAGTTATGATGAAGCTTTAGAATTAGTAAAAAAAGTTTTACCTGATGATATTGAGCAAGTCAAAACTGTACTAGATGAAGAGGTAAATAAAGAGTATATATATTATAAATCTGAAAAAGGAAATTTTAGAGTAGGATTATGCTATGGGTATGGATATGATGATGAGAATGGAGAGATAGTAGACAAGAACTTGATAGTAGGGATAGATTATAGTAAAGAAATGATTTGATTAAATTGAATAAAAATTTAGAGGTTATCACATGAAAAATTTAAAAATATTATGTGATAGCCTCTTTATTATTAAATAAAAAGTAATAATACATTTAGCTATTAGACAATGGATAAGGATGATAGCTATGAATATCAGAGTGAATAAGTTTGTCATCTTTATCGTAAATATATTTAATTGTGACTACTACTTTATCTCCTTTAGATACATTTTCATATAGTTTTTTACTTTCAATAAAGTAATCTTCATCATTATAAGATAGTTTTACAGTGCAATTTTCTGATTTATATTCAACAGTATTTAGTAATGGAAAATACGTTTTATCCCCCTTAGAGTAATAAAAACCTTCAACAGTCATTATATAAGTTCCAAAGGACATCCACTTAGCATTTTTGTTTAAATCTATTTTTTTATTTAAATTTGATAATTCTGGTTTATCAAGAAATTTTTCAAACAAAGACTTATTTTTCATATAGAAGCACCCCTTTTTATTATTTTGTAATAGAATTATTTAATTACCTTCTATTTTTTTATTTGTCATAGAAATTAAAATGCTAAGGATAATTAATACAATGGCTGAAGATGATATTAAAATAATTAACCATGTTGGGACTATATTTTGTAAATTTTGATATGCTGCAAAAAAGGCAGCTCCTATAAGCCAACCAGTTATATTAACAAAGGTCCATCTTAATTTTCTCAATTTTTTTAGTTTTTCTTTTCTAATATCTATTTTTTGTGTATAAATAGATCGTAATTCTGTTGTTGTGTCACTACCATCATCGAATTGTTCAATTGCTTTCTTTTGAGCTTCATCAATTTTATATCCTTGTGAGATAAATTCATTTACTGATGTTATTAGATGTTCTTTTAACTCTTCTTTTAGCTCTTTAGCTTCTTTACTATCATCATTTTTATATAGATTGTTTAAATAATCTTCTATAATTTTCATGACTTACAACCCCCTGTTTAAAAATTTATTCATAACCTCTTGTATAAAGTTCCACTCTTTAATTTTTATTTCTAAGTCTGTTTTTCCATCATTAGTTATGTTGTAATATTTTCTTCTACTACCTGAATCTTGCTCATCCCAATAAGATTTTATCAACCCCTTAGATTCTAATCTTTTAAGTGAAACATACATGGTGCTGTCTTTTAATTCGAATGTAGTTTCATCTTTTACAATTTTTGCAATTTCATAACCATATGAATCTTTTTGATTTAATATTGACAATATCAAAGTATCGATATGGCCTTTAAGTAACTCCTTGTTTAGATCCAAAAATATATCACCTCGCTTTATAAGTTACCTTATAATATGAGGTAACTTATAATATAATAGTAGTATGGTTGGTAAAATTTTACAATAAGAATTTGAATTTATATTTATATTTATGTATTTAATTTTAGGAGTCTTAAAGATTTTATAAAAATATAAATGATAAAAAGATATATATAAGTTTAAGTAATTTTATAATGTAAATAAGATAAGATGAAGACTAATATTATCCTATTTACATAAATTGATACAAATTGTTTTTCAGATATTATATTATGGAATAGAAATATGTCTATGATATAATAATAAGAAAGTAAATTGTAATAATTAGTTAATTACATATTAAAAATAATCTAATTAAGATACGGACTTTTATAAAAATATAAATATTAAAAATATAGGAGTAAATTAATGAGTGAAAAAATAAAATTATGTGATTGTAATGTAATACATGAAGAAGTGGTAAATTATGTAAGAGATAATATGCCAAAATCTCAATCTATAAATAAATTAACAGAATTCTTTAAAATTATGGGAGATAGTACAAGAATTCATATTTTATGTGCTTTAGCACAAAGTGAAATGTGTGTATGTGATTTAGCTGTAATAGTAAATGTAACTAAGTCAGCCATGTCACACCAGTTAAGAGTATTAAGAAATGCTCATTTGGTGAAATCTAGAAGGCAAGGTAAAAATGTATTTTATTCATTAGATGATGACCACGTTAAATCAGTAATACAAATGTCATTGGAACATACAGAAGAGTAGAGAAAATTATTGAAATGCTATGGGAGTTACCTGTAGCATTTTTATTTTTGTGGAAAATATTAAAAAACTATTGACAGTTGAGTATAACTTCAACTATTATATAAATACAAAGTTGAATAGCTATTCAACTAATTTGAAAGGAGGATACAAATTATTTAGATGATAGTCTCTGAAGAGGATATAAGTATAATTAATGAAGAACAAAATATGGAAGATACATCAAACTTATTTTTATTATTAGGAAATGTGACCAGAATAAAAATAATATATGCTCTTAGAAATGAAAATAAAACAGTATCAGACTTAGCTCATATTACAAATTGTTCTCAATCATTGATTTCTAAACAACTTAAAATATTAAGAGATAAAGATATTGTAGATTTTAAACAAAAAAGTAAATATAGACAATATTACTTAACAGATAAAAATATAATTAGTGCTTTAAATGAGTTAGTTATTAATATGTTAATTTAAAAAAATTTAAAAATATAGTTGAATATATATACAACTATAAAATGTAGGAGGAATACAAAATGATAAAGAAATTTAGATTAGAAGGATTAGATTGTGCAAACTGTGCATCAAAAATTGAAAATGCAATAAAAAAGGCAGACATAGTAGAAAATGCAACTGTAGATTTTATGACAACTAAGTTAGTATTAGAAGCGAAAGATGAGAATATGTTAGAAGCGATAGCCGTTGCAAAAGAAATAATAAGAAAGATGGAGCCAGATATAATAGTTAAAAAAATATAATTTATTATAAATAAAGATATATAAATAAAATATAAATTTGTTATAAATTAAAGCGGTAAGTCTTGATTTATAACAAATTATATAGATAACAAAAATTGGAATTATAAACATGAAGTAATAAAAAGTATAAATATAAAAATAAAGTAATAGAGAAGGTAATTAAAAATTTGTAAATATTAAATTTTTTTATGATTTTATAGTTGAATGGATAATCAACTATAAAAATGGAAAATACTTATTAGGAAGGAGATAGTTATGAAAAATAAGAAAAGACTTAGAAGAATAATAGCTGGTGGGTTATTGTTTGCATTAGCTTCTCTCGCAAATGAAAGTTATAATTTAATTATATATATATTAGCTTACATTATAGTTGGGGGAGATGTAGTATCAAAAGCTTTTAAAAATATACTAAGAGGTAAAGTATTTGATGAAAACTTCTTAATGACATTGGCAACACTTGGAGCATTCTTTATAGGGGAATATCCAGAGGGGATAGCTGTAATGCTGTTTTATCAAGTAGGTGAATATTTCCAAGATTATGCTGTAAATCAGTCTAGAAAATCAATATCAAGTTTAATGGATATTCGTCCAGATTATGCAAATGTAAAACGTGGAGATAAGATAGAAAAAGTTGATCCAGATGAAGTTAAAATAGGAGATATTATAGTAATAAAGGCAGGGGAGAGAATACCTTTAGATGGTGAAGTTATAGATGGTAACTCTATGGTAGATACTTCAGCTTTAACAGGGGAATCTGTTCCAAGAGAATGTTCAATTGGTTCAAATGTATTAAGTGGATGTATAAATGTAAATGGTGTATTAACAGTTAAAGTTACAAAAGTATATGAAGAGTCAACAGTAAGTAAAATATTAGACTTAGTAGAAAATGCAAGTAGTAAAAAATCTAATTCAGAAAACTTTATAACGAAGTTTGCTAGATATTATACTCCAGTAGTAGTTATAGTAGCTGCAATTATAGCTATTATTCCACCATTAGTAGTTGATGGAGCCTTATTTAGTGATTGGGTATATAGAGCATTAACATTTTTAGTAATTTCTTGTCCTTGTGCTTTAGTAATTTCTGTTCCATTAAGTTTTTTTGGAGGGATAGGAGGAGCATCTAAAGTAGGAGTTTTAATAAAAGGAAGTAATTATCTAGAATTATTATCTCAAACTGAAGTAGTAGTGTTTGATAAAACAGGTACTTTAACTAAAGGTGTATTTAAGGTACAAGAAATTAATCCACAAGGGATGTCAAAGGATAAATTATTAGAACTTACAACGTATGCAGAAAATTATTCAAATCATCCAATATCATTGTCTTTAAAAGAAGCTTATGGCAAAGAAATAGATGGAAGTAAAGTTATAGAATCTGAAGAAATAGCAGGTCATGGAGTTCGCTCAGTTGTAGATGGAAACATAGTTTATTCCGGTAATTATAAACTTATGAATAAGATAGGTGTGAAATATTTTAAAGGAGATATAATAGGAACAGTAATACACGTGGCAGTAAATAATAAGTATGCTGGATATATAGTTATATCAGATGAAATAAAATCAGACTCTAGAGATGCTATTAAACAGTTAAAAAAATCTAAAATTAAAAAGACTGTTATGTTAACTGGAGATGCGAAGAAAGTTGGTAAAAAAGTTGCAGATGAGCTTGCAATGGACTTAGTATATACAGAACTACTTCCAGGAGATAAGGTTGAGAAAGTGGAAGAGTTAATGAACTCAAAATCATCAAAAGGAAAATTAGCATTTGTTGGAGATGGTATTAATGATGCTCCAGTTTTAGCTAGATCTGATATTGGTATAGCTATGGGCGGACTTGGTTCAGACGCAGCAATAGAAGCAGCAGATATTGTTATTATGACAGATGAACCATCTAAAATAGCAACTGCTATGAAAATTTCTAAACGTACACTGAAAATAGTAAAACAAAATATTATATTTGCTCTAGGAGTTAAATTATTAGTTTTAATATTAGGTGCAGCAGGAGTAGCAACTATGTGGGAAGCTGTATTTGCAGATGTAGGTGTATCGGTAATAGCCATATTAAATGCTATGAGAGTTTTAAATGTAAAAAATATATAATAATGATAAATATAGGTATTGGTCTACTAGCTGATACCTTTTTTATATTTTAAAGGATTATAAATTATCTGAATTGTAGATGATTTATAATTCTAACTAATAAATTTGATCAACTGACGAAGTAGTTGGTGATATAACGAAGTGAATTTTTTACTAGGAGATTATATTTATTTTAAAACTGCGTAATACTTATACATAATAATTAAGATACAGTAAATTGAAATTATAAATTTTATATGTGTTATTATTTTGACAAAAGAAAATAAATGATATAATATAAACATGAATATTTATGTGGGAGTATTATTCATTAAATATGTAAAATATTTTGATAATTTTGTAAGTGAGGGAAAGATAGTTAAATAAATATATTAAAAATATAAAAAGTATTATAAAATAATCTGTATCCTAAACCCTTATTGAATAAATTCTTAAGACATAAGAACTATAACTAAAATTAATAATTGAAATTAAGGAGTTGAATATTTTGATATTATACGAAAAAAAAGATAAAGAGAACGGTAAAGATTATGCATATAGGGTTTTAAAAGGTAATATTATGACTTTAAATTTAAAACCAGGGGAATTATTAAGTGAAGCTGATTTATCTGAAAAACTTGGAATATCTAGGACGCCAATAAGAGAAGTATTAATGAGATTAAAAAATGAACATTTGATAGAAGTAAAACCTCAGACGGGAACATATATATCTTTAATCGATGCTAATATGGTAGAACAAGCTTTATTTATGAGATATACATTGGAAAGAGAAGTTTTAAAAGAAGCATGCAATGGAGTTAGTGATGAAATCATAATGGAGTTAGAAAAAAACTTATTTGCACAAAAATTAATTGCTGACAAGAATGATTCAGCAGTTGAGTTTCATGAATTGGATCAAGAATTTCATGAGTTATTATTCAAAGGAACTAACAAAGGCGATATATGGAACTCCATATTAAATATGAGTACACATTACAATAGAATGAGATTATTAATAGAACTAAAAAATGACAAAAAGAAAAATATGAGGGATCATGAAATGTATCTAAAATTAATTAAAAATAAGTCATCAGAGGGAATCGATGAAATTATAACATCTCATATAAAAAAGAGTACACAGGATTGGTTAGTTATTGCTGAAGAAAATGATTTAATAAAGTATTTAAAATAATAGCAACTAGTTAGGAAAGTTAAATATTTAAGTGAAGGAGGTTAATGGAATATATTTCATTACCTTTTTTTATTATGTAAGGAAACTATATTCTATCTGATTTGTAGATAAATATAATTTCTAACATATTAACTTTGATTAACGGGGGGAATCTATTGAAGACATGAGCAAAGTTAATTTTTCTGTTTTTGATTATGAAAAAATAAAAAAATTGTAGGAAAAAGCTTGCATAATTAATTTTTGTATGCTAGTATACAAGTATAAATAAAACTTGCGTATATTTAAATATAAATATAGACGAAAATTTGGGAGGCTAATAATATGAAATTACCATTTAATATTGATTTAAAAGACAAAGTAGCAGTTGTAACAGGTGGAACAGGTGTATTATGTGGAGCTATGGCAGATGCATTAGCTGAATGTGGAGCTAAAGTAGCAATACTTGCATTAAACCAAGAAGTATGTGACGCTAAAGCTGAAGAAATAAAAGCTAAAGGTGGAACTGCTATAGGAATAGAAACTAATGTTTTAAATAAAGAGAGTATAAAAAATGCTCATGAAATAATATTAAAAGAATTTGGTCCATGTGACATATTAATAAATGGGGCTGGTGGAAACCATCCAAAAGGAACTACAACAAATGAATACTTATTACCAGAAGATTTAGACAATGAAGAATTAACTACTTTCTTTGATTTAGATCCAGAAGGTGTAAACTTCGTATTCAACTTAAACTTCTTAGGAACATTACTTCCATCACAAGAGTTTTCAAAAGATATGATAAACAGAGACGGTGCAACAATAATAAACATATCATCAATGAATGCTTATACACCTCTTACAAAAATACCTGCATACTCAGGAGCTAAAGCTGCAGTAAGTAACTTTACTCAATGGTTAGCAGTACATATGTCAAAAGTTGGAATAAGAGTTAATGCTATAGCTCCAGGATTCTTCGTAACAGCACAAAATGAAAAATTATTATTCAACGAAGATGGAACTCCAACACCAAGAAGTGAAAAAATATTAAATAGTACTCCAATGGGTAGATTTGGTGAAGCAGATGAATTATTAGGTACATTATTATACTTAGTAGATAGCAAAGCATCAGGATTTGTTAATGGAGTATGTATACCAGTTGATGGTGCATTCTCAGCTTATTCTGGAGTTTAATATATAGATAATTATAGGGGGCATATTTTGTTATGTTAAATAAAATAAAAGAAGAAGGAATAGTAGCTGTAATAAGAGCAAAAGACCATGAAGAAGCTATAGGATATATAAATGCTTGTATAAATGGTGGTGTAAAAGCTATTGAACTTACTTATACAATACCAAACGTAGTTGAATTAATAAAAAATGTTAGTGAAAATTACGATAATGTATTAGTTGGAGTAGGTAGTGTATTAAATGGAAAAATGGCAAAAGATGCAATAGAAGCAGGTGCAAGTTATGTTGTTAGTCCAGGCTTTTCAGATGAAGTAAATACTGTTTGCCACGAAATGAATACATTATACTTACCTGGATGTATGACAGTGACAGAAGTTATGAATGCATTAGATAAAGGAAACAAAATGATTAAGTTATTCCCAGGGGAAGTGTTCGGACCTAAATATGTAAAAGCAGTAAAAGCTCCTATACCTCATGTTGAAGTTATGCCAACAGGTGGAGTATCTATAGATAATATAGAAGAGTGGTTTAAAATGGGTGTTTCATGTGTAGGAGTAGGAAGCTCATTATTAGGCGCTGGTTCTTTAGAAGATATAGAAAACTTAGCTAAAGAGTTTAAAAATAAAATTGCAAAAATCAGAAGCTAATTCAAAAAATACTGTATTAGCCTTTGGAGAGGTTATGCTGAGGCTTACTCCTACAAACTTCCAAAGGGTTATACAAGCAGAAGAATTTGATGCAACTTATGCTGGTGGAGAAGCGAATGTTATTTGTAGCTTGAGTATGTTCGGACATAATACAAAACTAATTACAAAACTTCCAAATAATATTTTAGGAGATAAAGTAATAAGGGCTATGAATAGCTTTGGCGTAGACACTAAGGATATTATAAGAGGTGAAGGAAGATTAGGTATATATTTCTTAGAACAAGGCTTTGGAGTAAGAAATTCTAATGTAATATATGATAGACAATATTCTTCTATCTCTATGGCAACAAAAGAGGAATTTGACTTTGATGAAATTTTAAAAGGTGTGAAAATGATACATATATCAGGAGTAACACCTGCTCTAAGTTCTAGTTTGTATGATATTTCTAAGGAACTAATAAAGACTGCTAATCAAAGAGGTATACTAGTATCTTACGATTCTAATTATAGATCTAAATTATGGTCTTTAGAAGATGCTAGAAAGTTTATGTTAGAAGTATTACCTTATGTGGATATAGCGTTTTTAGGTATACTAGATTTTATAAATATACTAGAATATAAAGTTTCAGAAGAAAAGAATTTGGAAGCTAAATTAACAGATTTATATAATGAATTATTTGAAAAATATCCAAATCTTAAATATGCAGCATGTACAAAGAGAGTTGTGAACTCTGTTAATAATAATTTATTACAAGGTTTCTTCTTCGACGGAAAAAAACTAAGTTCATCTAGAACTCATGATATTGACATTTTAGATAGAGTTGGAGGAGGAGATGCCTTCACAGCTGGAATTTTACATGGAATTTTAAGTGATATGGATAGTAGTCAAATTGCTGAATTTGCCACTTGTGCAAGTGCTTTGAAGCATAGTATAAAAGGTGATATAAATATGGTTGATTTAGCTCAAGTAGAAGTTCTTATGAATTGTGGAATTGAAAATATAAATAGATAAATATACGGGATATAAAATTATTAGGAGGAAAGTCACTAATGAAAATGACATTTAGATGGTATGGACAAGATGACCCTGTTAAAATAGAGTACATCCGTCAAATACCAGGAATGAAAGGGATAGTAACGGCTATATATGATATACCAGTA
>NZ_JAGHFM010000235.1 GCF_017888745.1 Terrisporobacter sp.
TAAAGATTATGTGGTTATTATAGCAAAGAGGATACACCTGTTCCCATTCCGAACACAGAAGTTAAGCTCTTGAGCGGCGATGGTACTTGGGGGGAAGCCCCCTGGGAGAGTAGCACGTAGCCACGTAATTTTTTTTTATTAAAATAAAAGCCATGTAAAAAACCCAACTTAAAAATCCACGTAAATTTGTAGTTATACTAAATTTACGTGGATTTTTTATTATTTCATAATTTTTAAAATAAATTTTTCTAATCTATTTAAGCCTTCTAAAAATTCATCCTCGCTGCAAGCATAAGATATGCGCACATATTCATCTATGCCAAATGCTTTTCCGGGAACAATAGCTACTTTATATTCAGATAAAAATTCATTGCAAAACTCTATAGAGAAACTATCTTCATAGTTATATCTTTTAGATACTTGAGATAAATCTATAAATATATAAAAAGCACCATTGGGATATACATAATCGATATATTTTATAGAGTCTAGTTTAGAAGTAATTAAATCTCTTCTATTCTTATAAGTTTTTACCATATTATTAATATCTTCTTTACAATATTTTAACGCACCATATCCTATGTACTGAGATGTTAAAGAAGGATGAGAAACTAAGTGACCTTGTATTGAGCTTATTCCTTTTGCGATTTTTCTATTAGAAGCGGTATACCCTAATCTTAATCCTGTCATAGCTACTGATTTTGCAAATCCATTTATAGTAATAGTTATATCTTTTATATCTTCTCCTAAAGATGCGACAGAAACAAATTGATTGTCATAGCATATTCGTTCATAAATTTCATCAGCTAATATATAGATATTTTTTTCTAAACATACATTAGCTATATCTAATAATTCTTCTTTTGAATAAACACTTCCAGTAGGATTGGAAGGATTATTTAATAGAAGTATTTTAGTTTTATCTGTGATATACCTTCTTAATAAATCTCCTGTCAATTTAAAATCATTTTTTTTATCCGTTTCAATTGGTACAGGAACTGCATTAACAAGTTTAGTCATTTCAGAGTAACTAACCCAATATGGTTTTGGTATTAGAACTTCATCTCCTGGATCTGTTGTAACTAGAAGGGCGTTTGTTATAGCATTCTTTGCTCCACTAGAAAGTACAATTTCATCTATTGAATAATTACAATTATTTTCTTCTAAAAGCTTTTTGCAAATTTCTTCTCTTAACATAGCTAATCCAGGAACTAAATCATATTTAGTATAGTTTTTGTTCAATGAATTAATTCCATATTCAATAGCTTTACTTGGTACATTAAAGTCAGGTTCTCCAATACTTAAATTTAGAACACTAATACCAGATTCTTTCATACTTTTTACTTTTGAACTTATTCCTATTGTACAAGACGGTGTAATAACATCAAGTCTCTTTGATAACATATAATTACCTCCCTTTTAATATATACTAATTATCATATAGTAAAATAATTTAAAATGTCATAAGATAATTAAATTTATCTATAAAAATTATAAAAAAATATAATTGACATCAAACCTTTACAAATACTTACATTGAAAACCTATCCTTTATAAAAATGTAGTATTTTCAAAGGTTACAAAAATTTGACTAAAAATAGTAAGTTTGCTAATCTTATAGAAAAGGAAAAAATAAAAATGCCCTGTAACATTGTTAGAGGGTATTTTTTTAAGGATATATACTATATATAGTGGTTAAACTATATAATATATACTATATATAGTAATTAGGAGGGGTTTTAATTGGTAGAGTATATAAAAAAAAGGGATGGCAGAATTATAAAATTTAATGATGACAGAATTACAAGAGCTATTTTTCTAGCTGCTAGTGAGGCTGCAAAAAATGAAGGGGTTGCACCTAGTTATCAAATAGCAGAAGAAATAACTCAAGATGTCATTAAAATATTAAATTCTAAGTATGGAGATACTATTCCTGGAGTTGAAGATGTTCAAGATGTTGTAGTTAAGGTATTGATAGAAGGAGGTCATGCTAAAACTAGCGAAAAATATATTACTTATAGAAACGAAAGAAGCAGAATTAGAAATTCTAGAACAAGATTAATGAAATCTATTAGTGAAATAACCTTTGAAGATGCTAATGATGCAAATATAAAAAGAGAAAATGCTAATATAGATGGAAATACTGCTATGGGGACAATGCTTCAATATGGTAGTGCAGTATCAAAAGAATTTTGTAAAACTTTTATATTAAAACCAGAACATGTTATTGCTCATGAAAAAGGAGATATACATATACATGATATGGACTTTTTAAATATGGGTACACTAACTTGTTGTCAAATTCAATTAGATAAACTATTTAAAGGTGGATTTTCAACAGGTCATGGATTTTTAAGAGAACCTAACAGTATTATGAGCTATGGTGCGCTTGCTGCAATAGCTATCCAAAGTAATCAAAATGATCAACATGGAGGTCAAAGTATACCTTTTTTTGATTATGATATGTCAAAAGGTGTATATAAAACTTTTAGAAAATTATATATAGATAACTTATCAAAAGCATTTGAACTATTAGTAAATGAGCATGATTATGAAACATTAAAGAAAATAGTTTATTCAACAGAAGAACTAACTAAGTCTAATGTAGGATTAAATCAAAGTATAGAATATAGAAACGAAGAGAGTAAAAGATTAGTAAATGAATTTAATATAGATGAAGAGTTGTCAAGAAAAATACAAGACTTTGCATATAATAGAGCATATAAGGAAACTGATAGACAGACATATCAATCAATGGAAGGGTTTATACATAATTTAAATACCATGCACTCTAGAGCTGGAGCCCAAGTACCTTTTTCTAGTATAAACTTTGGAACAGATATATCACCAGAAGGGAGAATGGTAAGTAAAAATTTACTTCTATCCATGGAAAAAGGATTAGGTAATGGAGAAACAGCCATATTTCCTATATTAATATTTAAAGTAAAAGAAGGTATTAATTTAAATGAAGGAGACCCTAATTATGATTTATTTAAATTATCATGCAGAGTATCAGCTAAAAAATTATTTCCTAACTTTAGTTTCTTAGATGCTCCGTTCAATAAAGAATATTATCAAGAAGGAAAGCCAGAAACAGAAGCAACCTATATGGGATGTAGAACCAGGGTTATGAGTAATATATGTGGGGATGATGAAGCAAGTGGAAGAGGTAATTTATCTTTTACTACTATAAATTTACCAAGGTTAGGTATTAAACATGGAATAATAAAAAATGATAAGGCTGATTTAGAAGAATTTTTCAAGGATTTAGATGAGAAGATATCCTTAGTAATAGATCAACTACTAGAGAGAATGGAGATACAAGGTAATAAAAAAGTAAAGAATTTTCCTTTCTTAATGGGGCAAGGAATATGGCGTGGCTCTGATGAACTTGGAGGAGAAGATAAATTAGAAGAAGTGATTAAACAAGGAACATTAACGTTAGGATTTATAGGATTAGCAGAATGCTTGATAGCATTAACAGGAAAACATCATGGTGAAAGCGATGAATCTCAAGAATTAGGATTAAGGATAATATCTCATATGAGAGATAGAATGGATGAGGCATCAAAGGAATATAACTTAAACTTTTCATTAATAGCAACACCAGCGGAAGGTCTTTCAGGAAGATTTACATTAATAGACAGAAAGCTATATGGGAATATACAAGGTATAACTGATAAAGATTATTATACTAATTCATTTCATGTGCCAGTGTACTATGAAATAAGTGCATATGATAAAATAAAGAAAGAAGCACCATATCACTCTTTGACAAATGGAGGACACATAACATATGTGGAGTTAGATGGCGATACATCTAATAACCTAGAAGCATTTGAAACTATTATAAAGGCTATGAAAGAATTAGGTATAGGGTATGGAAGTGTAAATCATCCAGTCGATAGAGATCCTATATGTGGATACTCTGGTGTGATAGAGGGGGATATATGTCCTAATTGTGGAAGGAATGAAAATGATAGTAATATTAAATTTGAAAGAATAAGAAGGATAACAGGTTATTTAGTAGGAACTGTTGATAGATTTAATGATGCTAAAAAAGCAGAAGTAAGGGACAGGGTAAAACATAGATAATTTGGAAGGTAGTGATTTATATGAAGGTTAGGTTGGCATCAGATATTTATTATGACAGCATAGTAGATGGGCCAGGACTTAGAATGGTTATATGGACACAAGGATGCATACATAATTGCTATAAATGCCATAACCCTCAAACTCATAATTTAGATGGTGGCACTATAGTTGATACGGAGTATATAATAGAAAGAATAAGAAAACTAAAGTTGCAAAGAGGTATAACGCTGTCAGGAGGAGAACCATTTTTACAGCCTAAAGCATTAGCATCTATATCTAAAGTTGCAAAACAAAATAATTTAGATGTTTGGGCTTATACAGGTTTTACTTTTGAACAATTAACTAGTAGCAGTAACCCCTTATATTTAGATAATATGAATTTATTAAAATATGTTGACGTTTTAGTAGATGGTAAATTTATATTTGAAGAAAAAAATATAGAATTAAAATTTAGAGGGTCTAGTAATCAAAGAATTATTAATGTCCAAGAAAGTTTAAGTTCGAATGAAATTGTATTAAAATATGAATTTATGGAATCAGATTTATATATTGCTAAATAGAAATTTAAAAAGAAAGTAATAAATATTATTACTTTCTTTTTATTTATACTAAAACGAATATAAATTTAATTAAAAAAATAATGTGAATAAATAGGGAGTAAATGTGGATAAAATAATATTGACTCAATGATATATTGTAAATATTAAGGTATACAAAAATGTGGAAATGTGGATAAAAAATAGTTATGATTTATGATTAAAAAATCTAGAAAAAAGTTTTAAAAAAAGTATTGACGATATAATTTCAACCTGGTATAGTGATACTTGTCCTCGAGAGAGAGACAAAACGGCAACAAAAAAACTTGAAAAAGTTGTTGACGAATGAATCGTAAGATGATAAAGTATAACTTGTCAACTTGATTCAGAACAACACAAAAAAAGTTTTTTAAAAAAGTTGTTGACAAGGAAAAAAAGTTTTGGTAATATTAAAAAGCTGAAACAAGCAAATAAGAACTTTGAAAATTAAACAGTAGGTTAACAATAAATTAATTCTTTAAGAATTAAACACAAACAAACCAAGCCAGATATTCAGATAATGATTAATCTGAGCAGGTAACAACTTTTATTTGAGAGTTTGATCCTGGCTCAGGATGAACGCTGGCGGCGTGCCTAACACATGCAAGTCGAGCGATTTACTTCGGTAAAGAGCGGCGGACGGGTGA
>NZ_JAGHFM010000033.1 GCF_017888745.1 Terrisporobacter sp.
GGTGTGGCAGATATATTAAAAAATATAGGTGTTGAAATAGTAGGTTTACCTAAATCAGGTACATTACCAGAGATATTATCAGATTATAAAGATGATAAATATGCAAATGTTGGAGATTTAAAAAGTCCTGATTTTGAAGCAATTGAAGCTTTAAATCCTGATCTAATAATAATAAGTGGAAGACAAGCTGATATGTTAGATGATTTTAAAGAAATAGCTACTACAGTAAATTTAGCAGTAGATGGACAAAACTATATGGAAACTTTCAAAGCTACTTTAGATAATGTTGGAAAAATATTTGACAAAGAAGATGCTGTAAAAGATAAATTAGATGAAATAGAATCTAAAATAGCAGAAATAAATAAAGCTGTAACGGAAAAAGGATTAACAGCTACAACTGTTATGGCTAGTGAAGGTAATATAAGTGTATTCTCAAATGAATCAAGATATGGAATCGTATATAATGAATTAGGATTTGAAAATGTTGATAAAAATATAGAGGCTTCAACTCATGGTCAACAAGTATCATTTGAATATTTCTTAGAAAATAAACCAGACTATCTATTTATTGTAGATAGAGGAGCTGTTACTGGAAAAGGTGACTCTGCAAAATCATTATTTGATAATGAGATAATAAATAATACAGAAGTAGCTAAAAATGATAAGATGATCTACTTAGATTCAGTTGTATGGTATACAATGACTGGTGGTATAGAATCTACAATGAAAATGTTAGATGAAATAGAGCAAGCAATAAAATAATAAGTATTTATTAAAAGTAGTCAAATATTAAAATTATAATGCAAATAAATGAAAAGCTATGAAATTAGGGTTTAGATTTCATAGCTTTTTAAATTATTAAATAAAAGTACAGGGAGAATTAAATATGAGCAATTGGATTATATATGCGCTTTTAGCAGCAGTAAGTGCAAGTTTTGTTACAGTATTTTCAAAACTAGGAGTAAGTAGTTTGCCGGCCTCTTTGGCAACAAGTGTAAGAGCCATTATTATGGCAGTTTTTTTAGTAATAGTATCTTTAAGTAGAGGAGATTTTAGTAATATGCAACAACTACTAAGTCAAAAAAATAATTTACTATTTTTAGTCTTTTCTGGTATAGCAGGAGCTATGTCATGGTTATTTTTAAACATGGCATTGAAAGAAGGAAAGGCATGGCAAGTTGCACCTATTGATAAACTATCTGTAGTTTTAACTGTAATTATATCAGTTTTAATATTTAAAGAAGAGATAACAACTAAGGGAATTATAGGTGTTTGTTTTATTGCACTTGGCTCTATATTAGTTGCTTTAGCATAAAAATTTAGATGAATATAATACTGAAAAAAGAGTTAAAACCTTTAATAAGATATGAATACCCATATAAAAATGTATTTATTAAATAAAGTTATGTTTATTATTTGAATAAAATAAAAAATATACTATAATTAAGTAGAAATAAAGTTAATAAACAAGAAAAAGCAAGAATTTTAAGATAGAAGTTAAAAATAATTTTAAATATTATATTTTTAATTTTTAAATATATATTTTATATGGGAGGATAATTATGAAAAAATACTCGTTAGGTATAGATATAGGAGGAACTACGGTAAAATTGGGTTTATTTACTGTAGAAGGAGAACTATTAAAAAAATGGGAAATAGAAACAAGAAAAGTAGAGAATGGTAGATATATACTAGGAGATATAACAGAATCTATTAATGATGTATTAGAAAAAGAAAATATTAATAAAGGTTTAGTCTTAGGTGCGGGAGTTGGTGTTCCAGGTCCTGTTACAAATGATGGATGGGTACAAGGATGTGTTAACCTTGGATGGTCTGTTTTCAATGTAGCAAAATCATTAGAAGATATATTAGAATTACCAGTTAAAGTAGCTAATGATGCTAATATAGCAGCCCTTGGAGAAATGTTCCAAGGAGGAGGAAAAGGATATAAAAATATGATAATGGTTACTCTTGGAACTGGAGTCGGTGGAGGAATTATAATAGATGGAAATATTATAGCAGGCTCTGCAGGTGCAGGAGGTGAAATAGGTCATATTAGAGTGAATAATAAAGAAAAAGAGTCTTGTAATTGTGGTGGAAAAGGATGCTTAGAGCAATATGCTTCAGCTACTGGAATCGTTAAAATTGCTAAAGAAATATTAAATGATAGAGATGATGAGTCGAAACTTAGACAAATTGAAATTATAACGGCTAAAGATATTTTTGATTTAGCTAAAGAAGATGATAAAGTTGCTTTGGAGATAGTTGATAAATTTAGTTATATATTAGGAAGTACTTTGGCTAACATAGCGTGCATATCTAATCCAGAAGTTTTTGTAATAGGGGGAGGTGTATCTAAAGCAGGAGATATGCTATTAGATACAGTAAAGAAATATTATAAAGAAACAGGGTTTTACGCTGTTACTGATGCAGAATTTAAATTAGCTATTTTAGGAAATGATGCAGGAATTTATGGTGGAGCTAAGTTAGTTCAATAAAAATATAATATAAATCTAAAAATAGTATACAGCTTTGTATACTATTTTTTATGGAAAAATAAATTATTATATGTAAAAAAATAAAATGTGCAACCGGTTGCATAAAATTATTGACACTGATATTATGGCTATGATAGTATCGATATATGATAATCAATATAAAAATTATAAATAATAATATTGGTGGAGGAATTAAGAAATGAAAGAAAAAATCTTTGGGGTACTGCAACGTGTAGGTAGATCATTTATGTTACCTATAGCAATTTTGCCTGTAGCCGGATTATTTTTAGGTATTGGTGGATCGTTCACTAATGAAACAATGTTAAATGCATATGGTCTAATGAGTATTATGGGACCAGGAACTCCTGTAAATGCATTCTTAAGTGTATTGAATGATGCAGGTAATATAGTATTTGCTAACTTACCGTTATTATTTGCAATGGGTGTTGCAATAGGAATGGCTAAGAAAGAAAAAGAAGTTGCAGCTTTATCTGGAGCTTTAGCATTTTTAATAATGCATGCATCTATAGGTGCAATGATAAATATCAATGGTGGAGCAGAATCTATGCTTAATGGTTCTACTGCTGATGTATTAGGTATAACATCACTTCAAATGGGTGTGTTTGGAGGAGTATTAGTAGGGCTTGGAGTATCAGCTTTACATAATCGTTTTTACAAAATTGAATTACCGCAAGTATTATCATTCTTTGGTGGAACAAGATTTGTTCCGATTATATGTTCAATAGTGTATTTATTAGTTGGTATACTAATGTTTTATATATGGCCAATTATACAAAATGGAATATATTCTGTAGGTGATTTAGTAAGAAGTTCAGGGTATGCAGGAACTTGGTTATATGGATTTATGGAAAGAGCATTAATACCATTTGGACTTCATCATGTGTTCTACTTACCATTCTGGCAAACAGCAGTTGGTGGGACTGCAATGGTAGGGGGGCAATTAATAGAAGGTGCTCAGAATATATTCTTTGCGGAGCTTGCAACTCCAGGTATTACAGAGTTTAGTGTGGAGGCTACAAGATTTATGTCTGGTAAATTCCCACTTATGATATTTGGTTTACCAGGTGCAGCTTTAGCAATGTATAAATGTGCAAAATCAGAAAAACGTAAAGTTGTTGGTGGTTTATTAATATCTGCAGCATTAACTGCTATGTTAACTGGTATAACTGAACCAATAGAATTTACATTTTTATTTGTTGCTCCAGTGTTATATGTTATACATTCAATATTTGCAGGTGCAGCTTACATGCTAATGCACATGTTAAATGTTGCAGTAGGTATGACATTCTCAGGAGGGTTAATAGACTTAACATTATTTGGTATATTACAAGGAAATGCTAAAACTCACTGGATAAATATAGTTTGGGTTGGTTTAATATACTTTGCAGTATACTACTTCTTATTTACATTCTTAATCAAAAAGTTTGATTTTAAAACTCCAGGTCGTGAAGATGAAGATGGAGAAGTTAAACTTTATACAAGAGCAGATGTAAATGCAAAAAAAGATGCCAAATCAAATGCTGGAGATGATCAAGTATCAGAAATGATTTTAAGAGGATTAGGTGGACAAGCTAATTTAAGTGATTTAGATTGTTGTGCAACAAGACTTCGTGTAACAGTAAAAGATTCAAGCAAAGTAGATCAATCACTATTAAAATCAAGTGGCGCAGCAGGGGTAATAATAAATGGAAATGGCGTTCAAGTAATATACGGACCACGTGTTACAGTTATAAAATCAAATTTAGAAGATTTTATAGCTAATGGAGGTATAGTAGAAATACAAGAAGAACCTGTAGTTGAAAATAAAATAGAAGAAAAATCTATAGGTAATTTAATAGTATTTTCTCCAATAGAGGGAAACGCAATATCTCTTGATAAAGTAAATGATGGTGTATTTTCTGAAGGAATGTTAGGTAAAGGTGTAGCGATAGAACCAAGCGTTGGTAGAGCTGTATCTCCAATAAATGGAGTGGTTTCTACAGTTTTTGAAACAAAACATGCTATTGGACTTACATCTGATGACGGAGTAGAGATTTTAATTCATATAGGTATCGATACTGTAAAATTAAATGGAGAACATTTTAATACCCATGTAAAAGCAGGGGATAAAGTAAAAGTAGGAGATATTTTAGTTGAGTTTGATATAGAAAAAATAAAAGAAGCAGGATATCCAATTGTGACACCTGTAATAATTACAAATACAGATTCTTATGAGAATATTGAAACATTAGCAGATGGTTCAGTAAAAGAAAAAGAAAAACTGTTATCTATAGGATAATATTTACAAAGGAGTTATTTTGAAATAATTTATTATTTCTGGAGAATAACTCCTTTTTAAATTGCAATGAAATTATATTTTATCTGTTTGTAGAGAAATATAATTTTGAATTGATTATTTTTAGTAAGTTATAGAGGTCTAATGATATGAGCATAGCAAATTTATGGAGTTTACAAATTATTTCTAGTTGTGTTTACTATATAAATAAAATATAAAATATACTATAATTAAAAAGAAATAAATAAGGAAAATATATTATAACTAGGAGATAAGTATGAAAGTTACAATAAAAGATGTGGCCAAAGAGGCTGATGTTGCAGTATCAACAGTATCGAGGGTTATATCTAATAGTAGTAGGATAAGTATTAAAACAAAGCTTAAAGTTTGGGATGCAATCAAAAAACTAGATTATAAACCCAATCAAATGGCAAGAAGTCTTGCAACACAAAAAACAAATATATTAGCTGTGATTTTACCACAGTGGGTTAATGGCTCTTTTTCAAATATGTTTTTTATGCAAATTTTCAAAGGAGTTAGCTCCTGTGCTAAAGACAGAGGATACTTTGTCATGTATGCTTTTAAAGAGGAAGATGATGATAACTGGATGAGTAAGTTTGTGCAAAGTAATTTTGTAGAGGGGATTTTATTATTTCATGAAGCAGATGATATTGACTATATAGACTATTTAAAAAAGATAGAATTTCCCTTTGTGTCAGTGAGTGTTCCAAAGGAACTAGAAAGTTATTTAAAAGTTGACCGAGAAGAAGATAAAAATATACATGAGGCTAATGGAAAATATTTAGGAAGCTATACAACAAAAATAATGATAGATAAACTAGAAAATAATGATGGAAATAACTATCATATAATAAATGCTAAGTTTATTGATAAAGAACCTATGCTTGAGAGAATTAAAGGTATGTTTTTATATAATAGACATGTATAGAAATAATATAATATTAAATTTACTTTAGGAATGTAGAAAGTTAGATAATATTTAGGTATAAAGATAATTATTATATTATTTCAATGATAATTAAATAAAATTAAAAAAATATACATTTTAACCTTCAAAAATGCTAAAAATATATGCAGTTATTATTTTAATAATGAAATAATATATGAAGAGAGGGTTAATCTATGACAAAAAAACTATTTTATAATGGAGATATTATAACATTAGAAGATGAGCTATATGCAGAAGCTGTGTTGGTTCAAGATAGTAAAATTGCAAAAGTAGGTAAAAAAGATGAATTGATGAAAGAAGCTGGAGATGCTGAGATGGTGGATTTACAAGGTAAAACATTAATACCATCATTTATAGATCCACATAGTCACTTTTTTGGATATGCAAATTCTAAATTACAAGTAAACTTAGAAGATGCTGTTGACTTTAATGATATAGCAGAAAGAATTAAAAAATTTATTGAAAAAAATAACGTTAAAAAAGGTGATTGGATAGTTGCTAATAACTTTGATTATAATACATTAGCAGAAAAAACATATCCAAGAATTGATTTTGTTGATAAGGTTGCTCCAGATAATCCTCTTATAATTGCAAATAAATCAGGGCATAATGGTGTATTTAATTCGCTAGCTATGGAAGGATTAGGAATAACAGCTGATACTCCAAACCCAGAAGGTGGGGTAATTTATAAAGAAAATGGTAAGTTAACTGGGTACTTGGAAGAGAATGCATATATAAACAATGTTCAAAAAGCTCCAATGCCATCTATAGAGGACATTATGAAAGCTGTCATGGCGGCACAAGATGACTATGCATCTTTTGGTATAACAACAATGCAAGAAGGTATGATAGTTCCAACTTTAGCTGATTTCTTAGCCCATATAGCTAATTCTAATATGCTAAAACTAGACTATATAGGATTTGTTGATATTAGAGAAAAAGATAAAATACTACCTAAAATGCAAGGTTGTATAAAAGAATATAAAAACCACTTTAAAGTCGGTGGATTTAAAACTTTCTTAGATGGTTCACCACAAGCTAGAACTGCATTCATGAGAACAGATTATTTAGGAGAAGAAAAAGGATATAAAGCTTATCCTGCTATGAGTGGAGAAGAATTAGAAGGCCTTATAGAAATAGCATTAAAAGAAGATATGCAACTTTTAGCTCACTGTAATGGTGATGCAGCTGTTGCACAATATCTAGAACAATATAAAGTAGCAAGAGAAAAATTAAATGCAACAAATGATATAAGACCAGTAATTATACATGCTCAATTAATAGGTGTGGATCAATTACCAGAAGTTAAAAAACTTGGTATGATACCATCATTCTTCGTGGCTCATGTTTACCACTGGGGACATATACATGTTAATAACTTTGGATTTGAGAGAGCAAGTCAGATATCTCCTGCTAAATCAGCTTTGGATGAAGGTATCAAATTTACATTCCATCAAGATGCACCAGTTATAGAACCAAATATGATAGAAACTATGTGGATTGCTGTAAATAGAAAAATGAAAGATGGAACAGTTCTTGGAGAAAATCAAAAAATCCCAGCGCTTGCAGCACTAGAAGCAGTTACTAAAAATGGAGCTTATCAATACTTTGAAGAAGATATAAAAGGTACTATAAAAGAAAATAAATTAGCGGATTTAGTTATACTTGATAAAAACCCATTAAAAGTAGAACCTGATGATATAAAAAATATTAAAGTTCTAGAAACAATAAAAGAAGGACAAACTATATATAAAGCTTAATTGATTTTAATTAATATACTAATAGATAAAAAAGGATACTAGAAAAATTCTAGTATTCTTTTTTGTATATTTTAAAATATAAAGTATAAAATACAAAAAAAGTTGTTGCTAATCATAATAAAAATCTATACAATATAATAAAAAATAGAAATAATTTATAAATATAAAAAAGAACTGAAACTATTTTAAATTTTAGCATATATAATAATAATCAAATATAAATTAAAGGATGATTATTACGGGAGAGACTTTTATAAGCGCCGAAGGATGAAGTTAATACTAAGCGAGTATTAATGAATATCTCAGGCAAAAGGACCGTAATATGACTTAACTCTGGAAAGCATATATTCATCAGATTTTAGAATAATGCGCCGACGGGGCAACTCATTTAGAGGAAACTCTCAGGTTTAATACAGAGCAGAAAGCTATCTTGCTTTCTGCTTTTTTAAATTGTAAGGAAATTTGATAAATATTCTAGGGGGATAAAAAATGATTATAACAAACAATGATAAGGTATATGAAGAATTTAAAAGTGACCATAATATTTATTATAAAGAATGCTCTTTCAAAGATATTCTATTATATACAAGAGATAGAGTTCATGAAGGGTATACTATTTTAACACATCCATTATCAAGCAGTATAAAACCAAATGAAACGCCTTATAAATCAATATTAATTTCTGATACAAAAAAAACTCTAGATTATAAATCTCTTATGATTATTGAAAATTCTTTATTAACTTATGACAAATTTGAAAAAGACGCAAATCATGCAATTATCTTAAATGATAGAATCAGAGACGACTTCAAAGTTGTAGACCTATCAATAATAAAATCTGCTATTTTCTAAAAGTTAAAAATAAAAAAATAAAAATTAAATAATATATAGCTAAATTACTGAATATTATGAAAACATAAATTAGATTTAACAGCCTTAAGTGTGCTTTTAAATAAATCCCTAGTTCAAAAAATAAAATATTCGGAGGTGATCTTTTTGAAATTAGAATTAGGATTAGTAAAAATCAAAGACATATGCTTTTCTGAAGTTTCAAAAGTAGAAGATGGTGTCATCTATGTAAATAAGCAAGAACTAATCGATTTATTAATGGAAGATGAAAACATTAAATCAGTTGAATTAGAAATAGCTAAACCAGGTGACAGCATTCGTATAATGCCAGTTAAAGATGTTATAGAACCAAGGGTAAAAGTTGAAGGACCAGGGGGGATATTCCCAGGTATGATAAATAAAGTTACAACTGTTGGTTCTGGGAAAACTAATGTACTTAAAGGATCTGCTGTAGTTACAACAGGTAAAATAGTTGGTTTCCAAGAAGGTATAATTGACATGAGTGGTGAAGGTGCTAAATATACTCCATTCTCTCAATTAAACAATTTAGTTGTAGTTTGTGAACCTGTAGATGGATTAAAGCAACATAAGCATGAAGAGGCTGTAAGATATGCTGGATATAAAGCTGCTATATATTTAGGAGAATTAGCTAAGGATATAACTCCTGATGAAGTAGAAGTTTATGAAACAGATTCTGTTATAGAAGGATATAAAAAATATCCAGAATTACCAAGAGTAGCATATGTTTATATGCTTCAAACTCAAGGATTACTACATGATACTTATGTATATGGTGTAGATGCTAAGAAAACTATTTCTACATTGATATATCCAACAGAAGTTATGGATGGAGCTATAGTAAGTGGTAACTGTGTTTCTGCATGTGATAAAAATACAACTTACCATCATTTAAATAATCCAGTTATACATGATTTATTCGAAAAACATGGTAAAGAATTAAACTTTGTCGGTGTAATAATTACAAATGAAAACGTTTATCTTGCTGATAAAGAAAGATCTTCTAACTGGAGTGCTAAATTAGCAGAATTCTTAGGGCTAGATGGTGTATTAGTCACTCAAGAAGGATTTGGTAATCCAGATACTGACTTAATAATGAATACTAAAAAAATAGAAGAAAAAGGAATAAAAACAGTAATAGTTACAGATGAGTATGCCGGTAGAGATGGAAAATCTCAATCATTAGCAGATGCTGACCCACTTGCAAATGCAGTTGTTACTGGTGGTAATGCTAATGAATTAATTACACTTCCTCCAATGGACAAAGTAATAGGTTATTCAGAAGTAGCTGATGTAATAGCTGGTGGATTTGATGGAAGTTTACAACCAGACGGATCTATAGTAGCGGAACTTCAAGTTATAACTGGTGCTACTAATGAAATAGGATTTAATAAATTAAGTGCAAGATAGTGTGAAAGGGGGTTTGAAGATGTTAAAAGTTGTTCAATATATAAATCAATTTTTCGCACAAATAGGTGGCGAAGAGATGGCTCATGTTAAACCAGAGGTAAGAGAAGGTATAGTTGGGCCAGGGGTTGCATTCAATGCAGCATTTAAAGGGGAAGCTGAAATAGTAGCTACAGTAATATGTGGTGACTCTTATTTCAATGAAAATATAGAAGAAGCTAAAAAAGAAGTTCTAGAAATGGTAAAACAATATAACCCAGATGTATTTATAGCAGGGCCAGCTTTCAATGCTGGTAGATACGGTGTTGCTTGTGGTACTATAGCTACTGCTGTTAAAGAAGAGTTAGATATACCATCTTTAACAGGTATGTATGTAGAAAACCCAGGTGCTGATATGTTTAAAGATAAAGTATATATGGTTCCTACTAAAAATAGTGCAGTAGGTATGAGAAATGCTGTTAAAGTTATGGCACCACTTGCTATTAAATTAGGAAAAGGGGAACCAATAGGAGCATCTATAGAAGAAGGATATATGCCAAATGGTATTAGAAAGAACTTCTTTGATAAAGAAAGAGGATCTAAGAGAGCTGTTGAAATGTTAATTAAAAAATTAAAAGGTGAAGAATTCGTTACTGAATATCCAATGCCTGATTTCGATAGAGTAGAGCCAAATAAAGCAGTTAAAGATATGGGTAAAGCTAAGATAGCTTTAGTTACTTCAGGTGGTATAGTTCCAAAAGGAAACCCAGATCATATAGAATCTTCAAGTGCTTCTAAATTCGGAAAATATGATATAAGTGAATTTAAATTATTGAGTAATGAAGATCATCAAACTGCTCATGGTGGATATGATCCAGTTTATGCTAATGACGATCCAAACAGAGTTTTACCAGTTGATATAATGAGAGAATTAGAATCAGAAGGTGTAATCGGTGAATTACACAGATATTTCTATACAACTGTTGGTAATGGTACTTCAGTTGCTAACGCTAAGAAATATGCTTCTGAAATAGCTAAAGAATTGGTGGCAGATGGTGTAAATGCTGTAATTCTAACTTCTACGTGAGGTACTTGTACTCGTTGCGGTGCAACGATGGTAAAAGAAATAGAAAGAGCTGGTATACCTGTAGTTCATATGTGTACAGTAGTTCCTATTTCATTAACAGTTGGAGCTAATAGAATAGTACCAACTATAGCAATTCCTCATCCTCTTGGAAATCCTGCACTACCATTAGATGAAGAAAAGAAAATAAGAAGAGGTTTAGTAGAAAAAGCTCTTAAAGCTTTACAAACTGAAGTAGAAGATCAAACTGTATTTGAATAGACATAAATCAAATATTTTATAAAAATACGGAGGGAATATAATGAGTAAGCTATATGATGTCATCGTTATCGGTGGAGGACCAGCTGGGCTGTCAGCTGCATTATATGCTGGGAGGGCAAGATTAAGCACACTAGTAATAGAAAAGAAAAAAGAAGGTGGCCAAATAGCTTTAACATCTGAAGTAGAAAACTACCCAGGTTGTTTAGAAGGTGAATCTGGTCCAACTCTAATAGATAGAATGCATAAACAAGTACTCCACTTTGGTGCAGAGGTTGTCTATGATGAAATAGAATCTGTATATTTAGAAGGTTCTAAAAAGCAATTAAAAGGAAAAAAAGATGTATATAGAGCTAAAACAATAATCATAGCTACAGGAGCTTCATCAAGACCAATAGGTTGTGTAGGAGAAAAAGAATACACAGGTAAAGGTGTTTCATATTGTGCAACTTGTGATGGATCATTCTTTGAAGACTTTGATATATATGTAGTTGGTGGTGGAGATACAGCGGTAGAAGAAGCAATGTATTTAACTAAGTTCGGAAGAAGTGTAACAATAATTCACAGAAGAGATGAACTAAGAGCTGCTAAATCTATACAAGATAAAGCATTCAAAAATGAAAAAATCAAATTCATGTGGAATACAGTAGTTAAGGAGTTAGGTGGAGATGGAATTTTAAGTTCTATGGTTGTTGAAAATGTGAAAACAGGAGAATTAACAACTATAGAAGCAGATGAAGAAGATATGACTTTTGGATTATTTGGATTTATAGGATATATTCCAAAAACTGAATTATTCAAAGATATCTTAACTTTAGAAAATGGATATATTGTGACAGATGAAAATATGAAAACAAATATTGATGGAGTATTTGCTGCAGGAGATGTTAGAGTTAAATCTTTAAGACAAGTAGTAACTGCAGCAGCAGATGGTGCTATAGCAGCTGTTCAAGCTGAGAAATATATAGAATCTTTAGAGGAAGTGGAGGAAGTAAAATGTTAGTAGTTGATAAAAATACTTTTAAAGAAGAAGTTTTAGAAAATGATGGTTATGTATTAGTTGATTTCTTTGGAGATGGTTGTGAACCATGTGCAGCTTTAATGCCTACAGTTGAAGCTTTAAGTGAGAAATATGGTGAACAATTAAAATTTACTAAAATAAATACAACTAAAGCAAGAAGACTTGCTATAAGTGAAAAGGTACTAGGATTACCTGTAATTGCTATATACAAAGATGGAGCAAAAGTAGATGAAGTTGTCAAAGATGATGCAACTGCCGAAAATATAGAGGCAATGATACAAAAATATTTATAAGACTTGCCTAGTGCGTGGTGCAAACGATATGTTTTGCTCTGATGCAGGACTATACGTTGCTTAAAAAATATATAGTTTAAGAATTGTTTTATTAGGGTTAAATATTTATAAAATCTATATATGGCTACCCTTTAAAAATAAATAAAAAAATAAGGACAGGAGGTATTTCTAATGAGCATATTAGAAAACAAGAAAGTCATCATAATCGGTGACAGAGATGGTATTCCTGGTCCAGCAATAGAAGAATGTGTTAAGACAGCTGGTGGAGAAGTAGTATTTTCTTCAACTGAATGCTTTGTCTGAACTGCTGCTGGAGCAATGGACCTGGAAAACCAAAAAAGAGTAAAAGAATTTGCTGAAGAATTTGGCCCAGAAAATGTTGTTGTTATGTTAGGTGCTGCTGAAGGTGAAGCAGCAGGATTAGCTGCAGAAACTGTAACTGCAGGTGACCCAACATACGCAGGTCCATTGACAGGAGTCCAGTTAGGACTTCAAGTATACCATGCTTGTGAACCACAAGTAAAAGAAGAATTTGATGCTGGTGTTTATGACGAGCAAATAGGCATGATGGAAATGGTTTTAGATGTTGATGATATAGTAGGAGAAATGTCATCTATAAGAGAACAATTCTGTAAATATTAAAATGATTTAGCTAATCGATAGGAGCATTTTACACTCTTATTGATTAGCTAATTTCAAACATAGGGGGAAAAATATGAATAGTGTATTGAAAGCAGCAGGATACATACTTGCTCATACTCCTGATATGGTGATTCATAACGGGACTACTCAAACTACTGAGAGAGTAGTTAATCCAGATTCTGAGTATTTAAAAGTATTAAAAAATCATATAAGAACTTATGATGAGGTGGTAAAATATCCACCAAATCAAGCGTATATAGGGAATATAACCCCTGATGAATTATCAAAATATGCAATGCCTTGGTATGATAAAGAAACTCCAAATGCTAGTAAGTATGGAAAGTTTGGAGAAATTATGCCGCAAGAAGAGTTTATAGGATTAATGCAAATATGTGATGTATTTGATTTAGTTAAATTAGAAAAAAACTTTGCATCTTTAAGTAAAAGTTTATTAAGCCAAAATAAGCTAATATCATCTAATTTAGTTGAACAAATTAAAGAAGGTGAAGATTTAGATACAATAAAGAAACTCATAGAAGAAGAACATGCAGAACCTTTATATAATAAGGGAGAAATAGTTGGTTGTGTTAAAAATGCTCACGATGTAGACCAGAATTTATCAGCTCATGTATTATTTGAAAACTTAGTATCAAAGGCTTCTTGCTCTTTCTCTATAATGAATATGCTTGATAAATATGATATAAGTAAAGATGACATAGATTATGTTATAGATTGTTGTGAAGAGGCTTGTGGAGACATGAACCAAAGAGGTGGAGGAAACTTCGCCAAAGCAGCTGCGGAAATAGCAGGACTTAATAATGCTACAGGATCAGACGTTAGAGGATTCTGTGCAGGACCAGCTCATGCTATGGTTCATGCAGCAGCATTAGTTAAAAGTGGTACTTTCAAAAATGTAATAGTTTGTGCTGGTGGCTCTACTGCTAAACTTGGTATGAATGGAAAAGACCATGTTAAAAAAGGCATGCCAATTTTAGAAGATATGGTAGCTGGATTTGCTGTATTAGTAAGTGAAAATGATGGAGTGAGTCCTGAAATAAGAAATGATATGGTAGGACGTCATACTGTTGGAACTGGTTCTTCACCTCAAGCAGTAATAACTTCATTAGTTAGTGAACCTCTCGATAAAGTAGGTTTAAAAATTACTGATATAGATAAGTATTCAGCAGAAATGCAAAACCCAGATATAACTAAGCCAGCAGGAGCAGGAGATGTTCCGAATGCTAACTATAAAATGATAGGTGCTTTAGCTGTTAAAAAAGGCCATTTAGATAGAAAAGAGTTATCATTATTTATAGAAAATCATGGTATGGTAGGGTGGGCTCCAACTCAAGGACATATTCCATCAGGTGTACCTTATTTAGGATTTGCTAGAGAAGATATAATGAATGGAAAAGTTAGAAATGCCATGATAGTGGGTAAAGGAAGTCTATTTCTTGGAAGAATGACAAATCTATTCGATGGTATATCTTTTGTCATAGAAGAAAACCAATCTAAAAAATTCCAAGGTTTAGAAGAAGACGAAAAATCACTTGATGTTAAAATACCTAAGATAGCAATAACTACTATAGGAAGTGAACATGGAGAAGAAAATGTAATAGAAGGAGCTTTAAAAGCTACTAAATCAAATATATCAGTTACAACTATAGGCAGTGAAAGTGCTGAAGGATTAAAACATATTAAGACTAATTGTGAAAAAGAAGCTCATGAATTAATGGAAGGGCTTTTAGAAAGTAAAAAAGTAGATGGTGCAGTAAC
>NZ_JAGHFM010000236.1 GCF_017888745.1 Terrisporobacter sp.
AAAAAGCTTGAGTAAAATTATCATCTTCTTTATTCCAGTTAACTGCTTTGTGTATTTTATTTAATGTAAATGTCATAATTTCACCTCCCTATACAGAACACATTAGACACTCATTATCATCTCTTGTCAGTTTTGTTCTTGTGTAATATAAACTTTTTAAACCTTTTTTATAAGCATATATATAATATTTTGCTATATCTCTAGTCGTTTTATCATCAGTTACAAATAATGTGGTAGATATACCTTGATCCACATGTTGCTGAGTAGTCGCAACAATATCTATAACTTTTCTCATATCCATTCTATATGCCGATTGATAGTAAAGCATATTTTCATTAGTTAAAAATGGCATAGGATAAATAGTAGTAGAATCACCATAAGTTCTAACTTCAACAGGATCTGTAATTGGCATTATACTTGAAGTTGCATTTTGCACATAACTAATACTTTGAGTAGGTGCTATAGCTGTTAAATAAGCATTATATATTCCTTTTTCCTTAACATCATCTAATAATTTTGACCAGTCATCAGTTGTAGGAACATAAATTCCTTCAAATAAACTTTTAATTTTATCTGATTTTGGTAAATAAGATTCTTTATAGTATTTTGATAACACTATACTTTCTTTACCTTTAGCATATTCCGATTTTTCAAAACCATCAAATGTTTTATTTTTCTCTATTGCTATTTCCATAGATGATTTAATTGCATAATATCTTATCATTGCAAAAAATACATTACAAAACTCAACGGCCTCTTCTGAAGTATATAAAATATTTTCTCTTACTAAATATCCATGTAAATTCATAGCTCCCAATCCTATAGAATGAGATTTGTCATTACCATTTTTCACTGTAGGAACTTGTTTTATATCTGTTTTATCAGATACAAAAGTTAAGGCTCTAATAGCAGTACTGACAGTAGATTCTATATCCTTATTATCCATAACATTTGCTATATTTAGTGAGCCTAAATTACAACTTATATCTTGTCCCCAATTATTTTTGTCTCCGTATCCTTTTATATCTGAAGATGTTTGATATTGGAATATTTCGCAGCATAAATTAGACATCTTTATTGTACCAACATCTTTTAATACATGTTCTTTATTGGCAGTATCTATAAATATTACATATGGATATCCACTTTCTTGTTGCATCTGTGCTATTTTGGTTAACATTTTTCTTGGATTTATTTCTTTTTTTCTTATATCTTCATCATTTGCAAGCTTATCATACCATTCATCCATTTTTATCTCATCTAGATTAACACCATATTTTTTATATACACAGTGAGGATAAAATGCATAAGCTATTTCATTTTTTTCAGCTAACTCCATAAATTTATCATGAATAATTGCACCTAGTGATAAACTTGTCAACCTTATCTTTTCATCAGCATTAATTTTCTTTGTATCCATTAATAGCTCAAAATCTGGATGGAATACACTTAAATAAACTGCTCCAGCTCCTTGTCTAGCACCCATTTGGTTAAAGTAACTGAAGGATTGTTCTAACATTTTAGCTACACCAACAGGTCCACCAGCTGCACCTTCTATACCTTTTATAGATTCTCCTGATGCTCTTAGTTTAGTTAAATTTAATGCTACACCGCCACCTATCTTAGATAAATGGTTAGCGGAAGATATTGCATAAGATATTCCCTCTGTACTATCTTCTATTGATAATAAAAAACACGAAACCATTTCTCCTGATCTTTTTCTTCCAGCATTTAAGAAAGTAGGTGTAGCAGGTTGGAACTCTTGCTTTATTAATTTATCTGCTAAGTTTAAAGCTAATTCTTCATCCCCATTAGCAAGGGCTAGAGATACTATTAATACCTTATCATTATAAGTTTCCAATATTATTTTTCCATCATTACTTTTCAGTGCATAGTTTTGATAAAATTTATTTGCACTCATATATGACTTAAATTTAAAGTTACTCTCCTTTATAAGTTTGTAAACTTTTTCGATAAAGGGCATATTGTATTTGTTTATTACTTCTTCACAATAATAGTCATTTTCTATTAAATATGTAAGCCTCTCTTCTAAATTATTAAATTTTTTAAGTCTTGGTGTAACGTAATCTTTTATATAGCTTTCTAAAGATTCTTGGTCTTTTTCTAATTGATATTTCCCTTCTTTGTCTTTTATGATAACTTGGTTATTAAGTTCTATCCAGTTCATTCTTACCATCCTTTTAATATAATTCATTTGTTTATATCTATTGTTTTTCTCATCTAAATCTAAGGTCTATTTATACCTGTTATGATGTATGTACACTATATATAGTTATAAATTTTGACCACAAGCACTATATATAGTATATACACATTTTTTATCAATCTAAAACTGTTTGTTATATTAATTTTTTATGTTAAAAGTTAGTTCTACTATAAATTTCTATTTTTAATAATTTATTATAACCTTACTTAATAGTATTTATTACTTGACTTAATATTCTACTATAAACATAAAGCTATACAAATACATAAAAAGTTATCATATTATACAAACAAAAAAAGACTGATTCACAACTAATAATTAGTTGTGAATCAGTCTTTTATTAAGGTAAGATTTTATTTATATATTAAGCTTATTTTCCAAAATGTCTGTTTAATAATCCTAAGAATGCTTTACCATGTCTAGCTTCATCTTTACACATTTCATGAACTGTATCATGTATAGCATCTAATCCTAATTCTTTAGCTCTCTTAGCTATTTTTAATTTTCCTTCAGTAGCTCCATATTCAGCTTCTACTCTTGCTTCTAAGTTAGCTTTTG
>NZ_JAGHFM010000237.1 GCF_017888745.1 Terrisporobacter sp.
CTTCTGAAGAGTTGGCAGATACAATAAATAAGTTAGGTGTTAGAGGGACAAGTCATATAGTATTTGTGATAGGTGGATCGCTGGGACTTTCTGATGAGGTGTTAAAGAGAGCTAATTATAAGTTATCTTTTTCTAAGATGACATTTCCCCACCAATTGATGAGATTGATACTATTGGAGCAGGTGTATAGAGCTTATAGAATAAATAACGGTGAACCGTATCACAAGTAACGGCGCGGGTTTTTTAATATATATTTTATTGAGTAAAAAAGCTATATCATTTTGATATAGCTTTTTGTATAATTTTGTATTTTCATGTTGTATATGGAGGTAAGCTGATATAATAAAAGTAATTATAGTTACTATGAATATAAAGGGGGGATAAGATGTGGCGAGCAATAGCTTATATTTTTTAAATTTCAAAACCGATAAAAAATACTCAACTGATGAAATTGTAAATAGACTATTAGATATTGATAATGACGATAGATTTATCATTAATGATACTACTGATACTATAGTGGATGGATACTATATAACATATGTAAACACTAAAGAACTTGTTTTTGATGAAGAAAATGAGCTATTAGAATCAAAAGTATTAAAGAAAAATATAATAATTCCTTTTTCAATAGATATATCTAGAGAAATTTTAGATATATGGGGAAAAAGGAATTATATAAGTAAGCTTTTAATACAACTAAATATATTATTTAACCATGAAATAAATATAGACCCTATAAATATAAATTTAAGAAATGTAGTCAAAAGATTAGATAAATCAACAATAAAAATAAGAACTATCAAAATTGATAATTACTTACTAGAAAAAGATATAATTGCGAATTGCATATTTGATTTAAAAAATCATAGTAATCCTTGCAAGGTTTTAAAAAAGTATTCAGAAAATCTAGTATATATAACTTTAAGTATATTAAATGATTTAGAAGATTCTTTTACCATAATGATATATAAAAGTGGAAGTGTAGTTGTTTATAAATACAGAGAAGACTTATCACAAGATGATATAGATATTATTCGTGAAATATGTTTAGATTAGGAGGAAATATATAAATGGGTGAGAAAGCAAAGAAAATAGGTGAAAAATTAGAGGGATTTGGAGAACGTTTATATGATAGGTTCGGATGGGATGAACTTACAAGAGACCAAGAAATAAAATGTACAAAATCAGCACATAAAAAAAAGCAAGAAACAAGAACTCATGGTGTTGATTTATACCATAAATATTACGATCCATATAGAGCAAAAAATGTAGGTGTTATAACAGAGTGTAAAAATTATGCGTGGGATTCAATTATACCATCTAAACTTCAAGAATGGTTTGATCAATTGCTTTGGACTATGGAGTGTGCTCAAATATCAAAAAACTTAATTGAATATAATCAAAAATGTGATACCAATAATACTGGAATACTTTTAGTTCATGCAAATGATGGAAAATATGATGAAACTAAATTTAGAGAATATCTGTCTAAATTAAGCTATAAAAGTAAGAAAAATACAACTAATATATTTGTTGCAAGTAACAGAGAGATAGAGCGATGGGATTCTATGTTTGAATATATAGAAAAGGAGTTTAAAAATGATGATTTTAAATTTTATTATCCAAGTATAATGGGTTCTCAACTAACTAGAAGAGATTATGTGACTATAGATCAATTATTTTCAACTTTTATATTTGGAGAGAATATAAAAGTTGAAGAGTTTAATCAAGGTGGACGAAGAGGGACATTGGAGACTACTCAAAGTATAGTTTTTTCATTTGATAAAATTTCTGAAAATGCATTTTGTTATCTTTGTAATATGTTCAAAGAATTACAGCTTGAGAGAGCTGATGAGTATATTTTTTGTTTTTACCCTGAGACAAAAGAAGATAGTGAATTTATAGATGAGAGATTTTTAAAATATGCACAGACACAATTTGAAGGTAAAAAAGTGCATGCAATAAAATTAGATAATAGAAGATTAAGTCCGGTAGATACGAAGTAGTAGGAGGGTATATGATAACAAAGTTTGCGAAAAATAGTGAAGTAAAAATGATAGTAGAAGAAAAACAAATAGCAACAACTCAATTTAAAAGATTTTTATCTAAAAAAGGGATTTTTTCATTAGTATCAGGTGCAGAAACTTTAGCTAATCAAACATACCAAATATTTCTAGGTAGTGCAGATATAGAATATTTACAAGATGTAATGCAAACATCTAATAGTTACCAAAAATCGTCAATGGTAGTTTTAAATCCAAATTCAGAGTATGAAAACTTAGATGAATTTATTGATGAAATTAGTGATAGTATACAAGAAAATAAATTAAGCGATTCAAAGTACAAGATAGAAAATATACATAAGGATGTAGATGGAAACTTAAATGTAAAGATGTCGTACACAAAGAGAATAAAAGGAAAGACAGAGCTAATAAAGAATAGAATAAAAGAAGTAGAAATTAAGATTATACCACTATCGGATGAAAAAAAATTAGCAATAGATATAAGACAAAATGATAACACTGATATCAAAGAAATAGAGTCATTTATTAAAGAAATAAATAGTGATGATGACAGTAGCTTATTTGAAGTTGAAAAAATAACATTAGATAAGTTAACTAGTGAAAATAAAATAAACTTATTTGATAAGCTTATAAAATCAAAATACAGTAAATGGACTTTAGAAGATATAAAAGGAATAGATGTACAAAGAAGTGATAAAAGTGATATAGATGATGATAATTTTGATGAAGATGACGATATTGTTTCTCAAGATGAATTAATAGGTATAAAAACAGCAGTATTCAAAGGAAGCAGTATAAGAGATACAGGTATAGTTAAAAAATTTGAAAAACAAGGTTTTTATTTTACATCTATGAGATTTATGTATACATTCAAAAAAACTGCGGAGAGTTTTATTATAGATATAAACTTTAAGGGAACTGATGATATAAAAATAGATATAGTTAAAAATTTTGAAAAAGATGAAAAAGATAAAGATTTAGTAGTAGTATTTCCAAAGTATCAACAAGAAGAAATAATATGTGAATTTCAATCTAATGTATATAAGATATATAAGAATTTGATAGATAGTCAACAGAAAAAGGCTATTGCTAAAGCGTAGTAAAAACTAATTTAAAATATATATTATAACTATGGTAAAGCTAGATGAGGTAAAAACACTTCATCTAGCTTATTTTATTTCAAA
>NZ_JAGHFM010000238.1 GCF_017888745.1 Terrisporobacter sp.
GATTTAAGAAAATTTTTATAAACTTCTCTCATGATTAAAGAGCAAGTATATATATGGACTTGCTCTTTTTAATAGAATTATATTACTATATTAAAAAGTAAAAATTTTTGTGGTAATTTTTATAAAAGCACAATAGAATATAATATAGGAATACTAAATAATATCTTATCAATAAGGTCGGGATAAGTTATTATTTAAATATGTTTTCTCCGTTTTATACAATAAACGGTGTGGTGACTCATGGAGAATCATTAAAACATATATACTTAAAAAAATCCTCACTTTGTTGAGGATTTTGATTTTTGGTAGTGTATTTATTATTATTTGGGGAAAAATATAAAAATAATTTTAATACATACGGAGGCATTATAAGAGTTCCAAAACATATAGGAGTGATCCCAGACGGAAATAGACGTTGGGCATCAAATAACAATTTAAATAAAGAAGAAGGCTACAAATATGGTATAAATCCAGGATTAGAAGTATTTAAACTTTGTCAAAAAGAAGGAATAGAAGAGGTAACCTTCTATGGGTATACTGTAGATAATACTAAGCGACCTGTAATACAAAAAGAAGCCTTTATTAAGGCTTGTGTAGAATCAGTCATGCTTTTAACTAAGGAAGATTGTGAAATTTTAGTAGTTGGCGATACATCAACTCATACATTTCCTGCAGAATTACTTCCTTTCACAAGAGAAAGAATAAAATGTGGTAATGGTGGAATTAAAGTAAACTTTTTAATTCATTATGGATGGGGATGGGATTTAGGATTCAGAAAAGAATATTGTCCAATTGGAAAACATATAGATACAAAACTTAAATCAAAAGATATCTCTAGAATTAACTTAATTATAAGATGGGGTGGTAGAAGAAGACTAAGTGGATTTTTACCAGTTCAATCTGTTTATGCTGATTTTTATGTAATAGATAATATGTGGCCAGATTTTAAACCACAAGATTTTTATGACGCTCTTAAATGGTACGATATACAAGATGTAACTCTTGGTGGATAAAGTATATTTATTCAATAAAAATGATATTTAGATAAATTATAAAAAGAAGTGATTTATTAATAAATCACTTCTTTTTATTTATATATAGTATAAATTTTTCTTGTTTTTTAGCATAGATTTTAATTATAAATCTATATAACATATTTGGAAGTTATGTTTTTCATTTCTTCTTCATTTGTAGCAAGCCAAGTATAAAAATCAGTATCACTATTTGCCACCACTTGACCTACTTCAAATAATAATTTTGGTAAATCATAAGCTTTATAATCGCCTAAAGATTTCCCAAGTCTTGTCTTCCCTAACTCAAAATCCCCATCAACAAATAATTCAAAAACATCAGTAAGTTCACCATCTATTTTTTTCTTTTTACCAGTAAGTCCTATTGCTCCTATTTGATGAACTCCACATGAGTTCCCACATCCTGATATATAAATTCTAGGCATTGCATTTAATATTGATTCATCATCATTACAATTTTCTCTAAAATAATTTATTATGTCATGAAGCATTTTTTGGCTATTTTGTATACCCATTTGGCAAATTGGAACACCTATGCAAGATACACTCTTTTCTATAGATGTACATCCACCAAAAGGTTTACTTAACTGTAATATTCTTTCAGCTTCATCACCCTCAAGGTTTATTATATAAATTCCTTCTGTCATAGCAAGCCTAATAGAAGCATGCTTTGTTTTATCTAACTCTTCAAGTAATTTCTCTAAATCAGATAATTTAAATTGACCTCCAATTGGATGGATATAAACACTATAGTGACCTTTTTGTTTTTGAGGGAAAAGCCTACAATCTTTTATGTTAGTTTCTACCCCTTCATCAGTTGGATAGTTTATAGGTTCTGGATTTAAGTCTAAATTTCCATTTGCTTTTTCTTTTGAAACATATTCTTTAAATTGTTTTATAAACTCTTCTTCGCCAAGTCTATATACAATATATCTAATTCTAGCTTTATTTTTATTATTATAGTCACCTTCAACCATAAAAAGTTTTGTCAATCCTTCTACATAATATAAAACTTCACTCGGCTCAATTAGTTCATCTAATTCAAGGGATACATTAGGATTTTTACCAAGGCCACCACCTACAAATACTTTAAAATAAGGTTTATTATCTTTCATAGTAGCTACAAACCCCAAATCTTGAACACTGCAGTGTGCAGCATCTTTATCACAAGAGGAGAACGATACTTTTAATTTCCTTGGTAAGTGATAAGTAGTTATTTTACTCATAAAATAATTATCTGTTGCAATAGCGTAAGGTGTAACATCAAAGACTTCATCTGGATCAACTCCAGAAAGCGGTGATAATCCAACATTTCTAGGAAAGTTTCCACCTCCACCTCTTGTAAATATGTTATTTTTTATTGCTTCTTCCATAATATTACATAAAGCATCCACATCTAAATCATGTAATTGTATTGCTTGCCTAGTCGTAAAATGAATACCAGGTAAATCATATTTCTTAGCCAAATTATATATAGTATGTAATTGATTTTTTGATACTACACCTGATGAAACTCTAAGTCTTATCATAAAAGATTTTTGATCTCTTTGTGCATAAACCCCATATCCACCAGATATTCCTTTGTAATCCATTTTAGATTTATCACCACTTAATAATTTTAAGCACTCTTCTTTAAAATCAGGAATCTCACTTAAAAATAATTCTTTTGTTCTTTGTAAATTGTACATATTAGCACCTCTAAAAAATATATTTTATATATTGTTTGCAATAAATTAGAATTATATTAATTCTTTATATTGTATCTATATCATTTTCTTCATAACTTATCCAATCACTAAAACTTCCTGTATAAAGTTTGTGATCTATATCAATTTCAGTTAAAGCTAAGCTTACTGGAGATGCAGTTATACCAGAACCACAATATATTATAACTTCACCAAAATCTTTCACTTTATTAAAATATTCTTCTAAAGACTTTTCACTTTTTATAGTTAGTCTATCTTCATTTTTATTTAATATATCCATCCAGAAATAATTTAAGGCACCTGGTATATGACCTGATTTTTTATCTACTGGCTCAAATTCACCTGAATATCTTATATTTTCTCTACAATCAACTATAGCAATATTTTCTTTATTAAGCCTTTCTCTCACATATTCCATATTAACTCTCATATTTTCATTAGAATTCACTTCAAATTTTCCTTTTTTTACTTCAGTTTTTTCAGAATTAATCTCTCCACCTATTTCTGCAAAATTATTTATTCCCCCATTTAATACGTATACTTTGTCATGTCCTAAATATTTTAATATCCACCAAAGTCTAGCTGGTCCTGATAAATCGCCTTCATCATAAGCTACAACTATAGAATCATTACTTATTCCTATATTTTCAAAAGTAATTTTTAGATCTTCAACATTGGGAAGTGGATGTCTCCCCCCATGTTCTTTGACTGGTGCTGATAATTCAGTTTCTACATCTATTCTTACAGCACCTTTTATATGAGATTCTTCATAACTTCTTTTGCCATATTCTTTATCCATTAAACTAAATCTACAATCTACTAAAACGAGTTTTTCATTTTGTAAATTTTCCTTGAGCCATTTTGGTGTCACTATATTTTTCATATTACTCTCTCCTAAAATATATTTCTAAAAGCTATACTTTTAATTGATAAATCTATTATACTATAATGGACTATTTTATGATAAATTTTTTATAATTTATCTCAAGTAATTATTTAAATTATATAAGATTCTCTACTAGGTGGCATACCTAAATATATTTACTTAAACTATTATATTTTTTAACTAGATATTTATTAGATTAAGTAAAATAATAATGAAAAAACTGCTAATTAATTAGCAGTTTTTTCATTATTATTGATCAGTTTTATTATATCTTTTTAGAAGCTCTCTTTCTCCCATTTCAACTAACTTTTTACTCATTTGACCTCCCACACGAGCAGAAAGTCCAATACTATCAACTGAATTATTATTATTCATTAAATTACTTCCAATAGCTAATTCCCTGGCAATCTCCATCTTCATTCGATTTAATGCAGTTTTAGCGTTGGAATCTATAGATTTATTATACATAAAAATCTCCTAAAAGTTTTATTTATATTATCCCATAAAAAAGTCTAATATATCCTCTCTATCTAAAGATGCCCCTTCTATAAAGTTCTATAAGCCCAAATTTTATATACAGTAATCGCTTCATCTAACAAACTTATTCTAAGGATTTTCATATACTTTAGATATATTTTCATTTCTAACATTTTTCTACACCACATTTTTACTTATTTTTATTATTTTTCCTAAATTTGTACTTAAAAATAACTCTAATAAAACTTTACATAGTAGTACTATAAAATTACTAAACATAAACAATGTAACTTACTACCTAAGATACTTTGAATATTTAATAATGCACTAACTTTTCCTAGCCAATCATAATTAAGTAAATTAACATTTGATTTTCACATTACTAATATTCCAGATAAAAGATTTGTAATTTTTAATTTAACATGTAAAAATGCTGTAATAAGTCCTAATATCAATACATTTTTAAGCATAAAAAATTCGCTTCGCTTAAGCCACTGCGCGGGCGCTCCACTTCATGTCTCCAACGAGATGCCTTTGAGCGACGTGTCGGCGAATCATTTTGTTAACACTTCAGGCAACTCCGTTGCTCAAAATTTACTTTTTTACAACTTCTCAAATGTATTGATAATACTTTAGCCTAGGAGTTTTCCACAGGTTTGAAGTCAATATAATATCCTTGTAAGTAAAAAAGCCACATTTTAATGTGACTTTTGCAATAGTATCTATAATATAAATACAATTACCTTTTTTAAGAATTTTCATAGAATCCATAAATTTGAACTTCTTTGATTTGCTCTAAATCTTTTATCTTCTTTTGATTTTAGAACTTATATTTTAATATAATTAACCC
>NZ_JAGHFM010000391.1 GCF_017888745.1 Terrisporobacter sp.
AATGAATATTAAAGGAGACCAGGGAAATGATGATAAAAGGTCTTATGCTAGTATAGGTGCTGGTGGAAGAGCTAATGTAGTTAATAGTGAAATGATTTCTTTTGAAAATTTAACAGAAGAAAATGGAGGATTATATACAGCTTCTACAGGCAACAAAACAAAAGAAATAAACAATATATTTATAAACAAGTCTATAAATAATAATGCAGAAAAAGGAACTTATGGTTCAACATTAGGATTACTAGGACAAACATTATCTGACAATAATAAAAAAGTTGCTTTATTAGGTAATACTGATATTGTTGAAAATGGAAATATTGTAAAAATAAGAAATCTTGGATTAGTTGCCATGGATACACTTGGAAGAGTAGAATCTGGTAATGTTGATAATATCAATATAGAAGATTATTCAATGCCTTTTGGTATAAGAACAAACTATGATACTCTACTAAGTGAGACAAAGTCATACTATGATAAAAGCGATGCTCTATTTATAGAACTGGGAGATACATATAGATTAGATGAATACAAATCTAATTTAAATGAAAAAACTTATTATAAAATGAAAAAACAAATTTTAAAAAATATAAATGCTTATTTAGAAGAAGTATTTAATATGGTAAATGAAAATGATGTTATTTATATAGTAAGTGAGTTTCCAAGTACTTTAGATTATAGTAACAAGAGAAGATTATCTCCAGTAATTAAATTTAAGGGAGATACAAAAGGTTTATTAAACAGTGCAACAACTAGAAGAGATGGAATAATAGCAAATTTAGATTTAGGTGTAGATATACTAAATGAATTTGGATTAAAAAATGAAATCATGATAGGTAGAAATTTTAATTTAGTGGAAAAAGAAGATAACATAGAATTCTTAACCGGAGAATATGAAAAAATAGTATCTATCAATAATATAAGAGCAACTGTAGTTAATACATTTGTTGGTATAGTTTCAGCATCTTGGGTTATAGCAATGCTTGCTTTATTATTTAAGGATAAATTACCGCACAAAGAAAAAGTATTTACAATATTAAAAGAGTTGATTAAA
>NZ_JAGHFM010000239.1 GCF_017888745.1 Terrisporobacter sp.
CATGTACAGCCTCTTTTTATTTAAGTAATTACTTAATTAAATTGTATTAGTCTTAACTAATTTAATCAAGTATTTTATTTAATTTTTTTATAATAATAAATTCATGTAAACTAAGGACTTCATTAGTTACTTAATTAGTAATACTTTGATTAAAAATCATTTGCAATTCATATATTTTATAAGCCCTTAATATAAAAAATTCGCTTTGCTTAAGCCACTAAGTGGGTGCTTCATGTCCCAATATCTTCGTCCGTTGTTTAAATAACAAAATTATAAATTATATATTATCGATTTTGTAGATAATATACTCATCTAATTATAATAAAAAAAGGACTATTAGATAGTCCTTTTTTTATTATAATTTATATTTATGATATTTTAGATTTTTTATTTTTTCTTTTTTTAGATAATTCTGCAACTGCAGTAAAAAGAACATCAGTAGAAGAGTTTATAGCAGTTTCACAAGAATCTTGTATAACCCCAACTATAAATCCTACACCTACTACTTGCATAGCAATGTCATTTGGTATGCCAAATAAACTACAAGCAAGAGGTACTAAAAGTAATGATCCTCCAGCAACTCCAGATGCTCCACAAGCACTTACTGCTGATATTAAGGAAAGTAATATGGCCATTCCCAAATCAACTTCTATCCCAATAGTGTGAACTGCAGCTAAAGTTAATATTGAAATAGTTATGGCAGCTCCACCCATATTAATTGTAGCTCCTAATGGTATAGAAACAGAATACGTATCTTTATCAAGACCTAATTCTTCGCAAAGTTTCATATTTACAGGTATATTAGCTGCTGAACTTCTTGTAAAAAATGCTGTAATTCCACTATCTTTTAAACATTTCAATACTAATGGGTATGGATTCTCACGAATTCCAATAAAAACTATTATAGGATTTACTATTAAAGCTATAAATGCCATAACTCCAACTAACAATAGTATTAATTGTCCATATCCAAGTAACGTTTCTAGACCTTCTGTAGCTATACTATTAAATACTAACCCCATTATACCAAGCGGTGCAAAGCTTATTACCCATATAACTACTTTAGACAAGGCATCAGAAATATTACTTATAACAGTTTTAGTCGTTTGACTTGCATTTTTAAGGGCAAAGCCTAAAATTATAGCCCATGATAATATTCCTATATAATTAGCATTAACTAAAGCATTAACTGGGTTATCAACTATATTCATAAGTAAGTTTTCTAGTACTTCTACAATTCCACCTGGATGTGTGACATCACCTGCACTAGCTCCAAGAGTTAATTTTATTTTAAATATAAAACTTGCTATAACTGCTGTAAGTCCTGCTAAAAATGTACCTAATAAATAAAGACCTATTATTGAACTCATATTTGTCTTTTTTCCACTCTCATGTTGTGATATAGCTGTCATTACTAAAAATAAAACTAAAATCGGAGCAACAGCTTTTAATGCTCCCACAAATAAAGATCCAAATATTACTATTGGACTTGCGGCTTCAGGTAAAGTTAAAGCCAATATAATACCAATTACTAATCCTATTAATATTCTTTTTACCAAGCTGAGTTGGTTCCATTTTACGAATAATTCTTTCATTTTTTCCCCCCTAAATTTTAAATATTAATGTAATTTTTGTATTAAATATATATTATTAGACATTTTTTTTAATACTCCTTCTTAAAATAAAAAAAATTTTTATTTTTTTAAATTTTCATTTAATTCATACGAAAAATAAATATAAATTATTATATTTTTATTAACCAAATTTCATTCTATATAAAAATTATTTTACTAAGCCTATTGCATAGATTCTTTACATAATACATGGAGTTCACCCATCATTAAATATCTAATGCTATAATTATAAATGATACACAATTTAAGTAATTTATAATCCTTATAATACAAAAAAGAGTTATGGTTGAAAAATTACTCTTTAAACCTTAACTCTTTAAATACTTAATTATTGTTTTTTTCTTTTAATTTTAATTGATCTATATAAGAAACAGCATTTATTGCTGCAATTTGTCCTTGACCTGCTGCTTTTATATAAGAATATGGCTTACCAGCACAATCTCCACAAGCAAAGCATCCAGGAATATTAGTCTTCATATTTATATCTACTTTTACATGAGAACCTTCTGTTTCAAGACCTGGTACTAGAGTTTTAGGAGATGCACTATCTTTTATAACGAATACTCCGTCTACATCTATTTCTAAATTTTTAAAAGCAACTTGATTAACTAATGTTTCTCCTTTTATTTCTATTGGTCTTTCATTAATTACTTCTATGGCTTCATCTAGATTGTTACCTCTCATTAAACCTTCATTTTTATACATTGGTATAAAATATGTTTTGGAAGCAAGCTCATTTAAAAAATTAGCCTCTTCTTCAGCCTCTGAATTATATCCTATCACTGCAACTGTTTTTTCTTTATATAAAGGTGCATCACAAGTAGCGCAATATCCTACACCTCTACCTAAATATTCTTCTTCTCCCTTTATTGCCTTGCCATATTGGACTCCAGTTGCTAAAATAACAGTTTTAGCTTCAAACATATTTTCACCACTCATCAATGCAAAATAATCTCCCATTGCATAAATATTAGTTATTTTATGTTTAGATATTTCTATTCCCATAGAATTAATGTGTTCCTTAAACTTTTCTATTAAATCTTCCCCACTTATTTCATTAAATCCTAAATAGTTGTTAATTTCTGGTGCCTTCTCTAATTTATTACTTAGATTTTCATTTCCAAATAATATAAGGCTTTTGTTTCTTATCTTAGCATTTATAGCCGCTGATAATCCACCAGGGCCGCTACCTACTATTGCTATATCATATCTCATAATTAATCACCATTATCCTTAAATTATTTTAAATGCGCTTGTATTTTATGTTTCAATTGCTCTTTTGGACTAAATCCAACCATTTTTTCAATCATTTTACCATTTTTAAATATTATTATTGTTGGTACCGATACTATATTAAACTCTTGTGCTACTTCTAAACTCTTATCAATATCTATTTTACCAAAATCAACTTTATCAGACATTTCATTGCCTAATGATTCAAATATAGGTGTTAACATTTTACAAGGTCCACACCATGTTGCAAAAAAATCTATAACAACTAATTTATCTGAAGTTTTTACTTTATTATAAAACTGAGAGTTATTTAATACTTTTGCCATTGCTATCCCTCCTAATATATATTTATATAATATTACTTTCTATAAATAAAAGTTAATTTACTTGAATAAAATTTCATACTATAATTATACCCATTTTATTCTTGTAGAAACTTTTACTTTTTATTAATTTCTCTTGGTATAATAATTTCAAATCTTGATCCTTCATTTAACTTTGACTTAACTATAAGTTTACAGTTTAAGTTTATACTTATCATCTTCGCAATAGAAAGCCCTATTCCAGATCCATCTATATCTTGATTTCTTATATTATCACTTCTAAAAAACCTATCAAAAATATGATTTAAATCTTTTTCACTAATCCCTATACCACTATCTTCTATAAAACAAATTATTTTGTTATCTTTTTCTTCCAATCCAATTTTTATACTGTCGTTGTCTTTTGTATATTTGAAGGCATTATCTAGAAAAATCAAAATTAACTGTCTTAGCTTAATTTTATCACTATAAATTATATTATTTTTGGTATTGATTACAAGTTGTAGCTTCTTATTTTGCATCTCTGATATATCAATATAATCTCTATATAATTCACTTAAGATATCTTTTATATTTATTTTTTCTATATTTAATTTTATTACTGCATCTTCCTTAGAAAGAGATAGTAAATCCTTTATCATTTTTCTTAATCTTCTCGTTTCATTCATAGCATCTGCAATAGTTTCAATTTCATCATTAATCGTATTTTGAGGAACTGTTAATAAACTTTGTAGTTTTGATGATACTATTGTAATTGGTGTTCTAAGTTCATGAGAAGCATCTTGTATAAATTTTGCTTGTGTATTCCATGCATCTTCTACTGGTTTTAACGCCTTTTTAGTAAGATATAATGCTATAAAGTATGTGATTACTATAGAAAATGCTATACCTATGCTTATTACAGATAATAATTGTTTAAGAGAAAAAAGTTCTGAGTCTATATTTCTAATAACTCTAATTCTAGTATTATCTATGGATAGTGAAAATTCTCTAAAAGTATAGTTTCCCGATTTATAAGTAAAAAATAAATTATTATTATTTACTTCTTGAGGCACAATATTATCAAAGTATTCACTTTTTGTATAATAAATTAATCTATCTCCCTTGTATATATACACCAGATCTCTAGGATCATTTAACATTATGGGATTTAGATAAGATGTTTTATTAATCTGCATACTTATATACTCATATTCTTCTTCGAGTTTTCTATCTATACTATTATATGTAATATTTCTAAAATATAAAAATGTAAACATTGAAAAAATAATTAAAAAGCTTGATACAACTAAAATATTAATTTTTATTAAACGATTCTTTGTATCGCTAAAAACTTTTTTATTTATCATCAAACATATAACCTACTTTTCTTTTTGTTTTTATACATTTATCATATCCAAATTTGCTAAGTATTTTTCTTAAATTACTTACATATACCTCTACTATCTCTATAGTTGCATCTGATTCAATTCCCCAAATTCTATCATATATCTGTTCTTTAAGTAAGATAGTTCCTTTGTTTAGTAAAAAATATTCTAAAAGATTAAATTGCTTATTTTGCAACTCTATCTCTTCATTTTTATAAAATACTCTTCTTTTACTTAAGTCTAAATGCAAGTCATAAAAATCTAAACTATTACTTGTTTGTAATTTACCTGTAGTTCTAAGCATTGCGTATATCCTTGCCACTAATTCTTCCATATAAAAAGGCTTTGTTAAATAATCATTTGCACCAATAGTAAAAGCCTCTACTTTTTCATCAAGAGATTCTTTAGCGGTTAAAATAATTACAGGTGTATCATTATGGTTTTTTCTTATATTCCTTAAAATATCTATTCCACTAAGGTTTGGTAGCATCAAATCTAAAACAACTAAATCATAAATACCTTGTTTTATAAGATACAAAGCATCTTCTCCATCTTCACAAGATTCAACTTCAAAATGCTTGCATAATTCTTTTTCAATTGTTTCTAAAAGCTTTCTATTGTCCTCAACTATTAATATTTTCATTTTCCTCTCCTATATATTATACACAAAGGGAATATCCCAAAATTATTTTGAAATATTCCCAATAATTATTTTTTATTATCTGTTATATTCACTTTATGTGTTATTAAATCAATATCTATATTGCTTTTGCTTTCTGTGTCATCATAAGTATAGCCTAAAATTTTAACATCATGATCAGATGTTGATAAAGATGATATAATATATTCTCTTTGTCCAGGCTTCAAAATAGAGTTAAAAGTAACATGATCAATTCTAATTATTTCATCTTTTTTATTAATTTCTGCTATCTTCAATACAATATTTCCTAAGGTCTTTTGAGAAATATTTTCTATCTCAACACCATAAGATAAATCATTTTGTAAATTTTTTTCTTTATCTATCTTCTTTATTGACATTACTTCGTAATTCTTACTATTTTCTAAATATCTATCATTTTCTGATATATTGATTAAATTATCTTCTAATCCAATATTTACCTTACTATCTTCAGCTATATAACTATATCCTGTTACTTTAATAGTATTCGTATAATCTTTAGGCACAAATTGTACTTGCATCACTTCTTTTGGTGTCAACGTTACATCTATGTATATTTTAGAATTTGCCACCTCGTTATTATTATTGTCTAATTCATTATAATATAAAATTATTTGACTTAAATTTAAGTTTGATATATTTTTTATATTTATCATAGAACCTGAATTATTTCCACTTCTTTCAGTTAAATTAGTAATTTTAGTATTATCGATTTGCAAAGCCTGTGCATTTTCTTCATTAATTATATTCGATTCATATTGTTCATTACTATATTTTAAACTTAGAAGTGCAACAACTCCTATTGAAAAGATAATCAATATTAAAAGTATTAAAATTATTTTTTTTATGACATATTTCATAAACTTACACCTCATCTCCTTTTGCTGTTTGAAAATTTAACTAAAGAAGACTCTTATATGCTTTCATAAAGTCTTTTAATGCCTGTGTAACAATTTCTTTTTTGCTATAAGATGAATTACTACATAATCTTTCAAATTCTTCCCAAGTTTCTTTGTCAACTCTTACATTTACTGATTTAATATTTTTAATATTTACATCTTCTATGGCTATATCTTTTTTATTTGATAATTTTTTTGGTCTTAAAGCTTTATTGTCCTTTACTTCTATATACCAATCATACACTTCACATAATTTATCTAAATCTTCTTGGCTAATATTTATTTTTCTATCTTTTTTAGGTGCTACTTTTTTTGTTATTGTTTTTTTAGGACTTTCCTTTTTTACTTTTTCCTTCTGGAGTTTATTATTAGTCGTAGCTTCTTTTTTAGTATATTTAGGTTTTGTATTAGATTTATTACTTATATCCCCAAAAGAAATTTGAGATTCTATATTTTCCTTACTATTTTTATCAACTTCTCGTATTTTAACATACTTTCCTTTATCAGATCTATATCCAGCCTTATTTAAATTTCTTCTTAAAGTTGCTGGTTTTACTTCTAATTTATTAGAAATATCTTCAAAGGACATATTTTCGTTTTGGTATTTTAAAAACAATTCTATTCTCTCTGTCAAAATCACATTCTCCTCCGTTATATTTCTTTACTTATAATTGTACCATAAATTCA
>NZ_JAGHFM010000392.1 GCF_017888745.1 Terrisporobacter sp.
TAGCAAATATTAATACAATTTCTAGTGAAGTTATAAGAGCAAAGGTAGGTCTTTCTCCATATCCACAAATATAATAAAATAAATTAGATTTCAACTTTTCAAGACCCTTTACGCATTTTCTTTCTGCACATTTGGATAAGTAATAATATTCTCCAGAATAATTAAACAGTCTGTTCTTTTCAAAAATAGCAGAAATACTTTTATATGATTTAAAAATACTTTCATAATTATTTTTATCCTTATCAAATTTCAAAGGATCTATAAATGTATTTTCATCTACTTTACTCAAATATTCATCTTCAAAATCTAAACAATTAATATTTGTCTCTATGATTTTCATAGATTTTAAATCACAATCTGAAAATATTATATTTTCAATAAAAGAATTATTAACTATAGCATTTCTTAAGCTACTTAAATTTAGTTTACACATAACAAATTTATTACTATCAAAAATTGTATTTTTTAAGTTTGTTTTATGAAAAGTACAATTTTCAAAGATACAATTTTCATTAAATAATACAGATATACCTAGTTCACTTTCAAAATTACAATATGAAAAATATACATTATTTAACTTACTATCACTAAACGTTGTACCACAAAATGAACAATTTTCAAACTTAATATGATTAAAATCACAATTAATAAATTTGTCAAAATCAAAGTTTTTATTAGAAATATTTTTATAAATATAATTTGAGTTTAAATCTTTTACCCCTATAGTCTTATTTTGAATATGGGTAAAATTCTTATTTAGTTCATCTATATCATATATTTCTTTGTTTTTTCCATATATATAATCTATTTGTAAATCTCCTTCTCTTTTATATCCCTGTGTAATAAATTTTATTTTCTCTTTATTATTATTTAATCTATTATCCAATTCATCTTCAATTATTTTTCTATGTTTTTCAAAATTGTATATTTGCATTTTATCACCTATATATAATTATTTATTATATAGTTTGATTTTTTATTTTTAAAACCTTTTTTAAGTTAAATTTTTTTATTTTAGTAATATTTTTTTTTATTTTTAATATGTATTTTATATAAAATGTCACATATCTTAACTATTTTTAAATTAATATTTACTACTTGATAAAACTGGGAGGTTTATTATGAATAATAAAAATAAAGTTTTAGAAGATAAGTTACCAAAGAACTGCTGTACTTTTTGCTCTCATCTTAGTTTAGAAGGTCCTGACGAAAACTATAGATATTATATTAAATGTATAATAACAAATGAAATTCCAAGACCAAGCGATTGCTGTAAATACTTTAACCAAGAACATACAAATCTGACAACTAATGATTTAGATTATCTATATTTAGACTTCCTTGAAACTAGCCTTAGAATAAAGTACGAAGATTATAGAAAATCTTTATATTGGAAAGTTTTCAAAGATAATATATTGAATAAATACGGTCATTCCTGCTCCCAATGTAATTCCACTAATAATGTAGATGTATATCATATTAATAAAAAATTAGGTCGAGAATCAGATGAAGATGTAATTATACTTTGCTCAGAATGTTCTTCAAAATACTACAAATAATTGTATAAATTTTTTTAACCTACATATATTAATTCTAATATAATTTGTATAGGAGGCCTGAAAAATTGGATACTAATTTAAGATGTGATGCAACTAGATGTATACATAACCATGGGAATTACTGTTATGCAGGTAGGATAAACATTGACGGAAAACTTGCTGATGATATTGATGATACTTATTGTTCAACCTTTAAAGAAAAAGATTATCAACAATTTACTAGCTCCATAGGAATAGATTCACAAAAACCTATAAATACCCATCAAATTAAATGTGATGCTTTAAAATGTATTCATAATGATAATAAATTATGTAAGGCTGACAAAATAAAAATAAATAGTGGTAATGCCAGCTGCGATATGTTTGAAGAATAAAATTAATATATAAATAAAAAGAAGCTATTTTAAATAATAGCTTCTTTTTATTTATTCATTATCTCCATCTACACAAGATTCTACTTGAACACTAGAGTTATCTACTTTTTTAACTTTTTTAATTTCTTTTATGGATTGATAAACGCTTTTATGTTTTAAAGCTTTAGAGTCAATATTGGCTATTTTAAAAGTAATTTGTATCGCATATCCTAGGCCTAGTCCACTTATAATAGTTCCAACTCCCACACTACCTCCAAGTAAGTATCCTATTATTAAAACAGTTAATTCTATAATTGTTCTAATAAATCCTACTGATTTTGAAGAACGTTTATTTAGAGCAA
>NZ_JAGHFM010000034.1 GCF_017888745.1 Terrisporobacter sp.
AATCCTATTTTTATTAAATCTGTTATAATAAAGGGAGCTACACAGTAGATAATACTTTGATAAATTGTATTTCCAGTTAGAATAGCAAATATTAAAGTGCCTGTTGTATAATCTAAAATTAATCCTAACATCATTCCTAGAATAACAACAATTTTAGAAGCAGTTTTTTCTTTTATGTATCCAATTATAAAAGACATTATTGGAAATCCTAATAAATATCCACCTGTTGGTCCTAATAGTACAGCAGCTCCTCCTGAGAAATTAGCAAATACAGGAATACCGATAGCACCCAATAATAAATAGATTAAAATTGAAATAAAACCACATTTAGATCCTAAAATTAATCCTGTCATTGCAACTGCAAATATTTGGAGTGTAAATGGAGTAGTTGTGATAGGTATCGGTATAGATATTTGAGCTAGTATTGCAGTCAATGCTGCAAATATTGAACATAAAATAAGTTCTTTAGTTTTTAAATTCATAATAATCCCCCTAGATATTTATAAATATTTTAAAAATAGGTTAACTATTTTATAATAGTTGGTTAACTTAATTATATATGAAAATAAAAAAGTTGCAAGGTATTTTTTGGAAAAGTATTTTTGTTTATATAGTAAAATTAGCACTTTTTTAGAAAATCACCTGTTTCAATAATATATATAGAATTTGTTTCATAGAATTTATATATAGAAATGAATTGCAAATGTAGTTAGTGAATTATTTGATATAGATAAATTATATAAAAAACTATATATTGATACATTAAAAATGTAACATATATAGTTTAAGATTCATATTTTATTAAGAATGAGTAGTTATATTAAGGGGTGACTTGTGTGAACAATTTACTGTTAATACTTGCGATGATGGTATTAAGTAATGGTAGTATACCATTATTTGATAATAAAAATAAATCGAGTAAACCTGCAGAAAACTCTGAAAGGAGAGAATCTGTAGAAACAAGTAGTAGAAGTAGCCAAGGCAATAAGAGTGTTCAAAAAGTTCGTAAAATAAAAAAGGTAAAGAAAAAAACAAAGAGTATAGGATCTGGTAAAGGTATTTTAAATTTTGATATGACGGATGTAAATAAAGGAATTAAATTATTAGACTTGAGCGAAGATGATTTAGATAGAGGTATGGAAATTATAACACGAACTAAGAAATATATGAATAAAGAAGAAAGAAATGTATTAATTAAGTTAGAGAGTGTTCTCGATTTAGTTAAAGGGATAAAAAAGTTAAATGATATAAACATATTGAGCGAAGAAGATGAAAGTGAATTTTTTAGAAGCATGGATGATGAAGATAAAAAGAACATGATGATAAAAGAAATTCTAGAGGTATTTCCAGAAAAGAAAAAGCAATCTGTTGAAAAAGCACTTGAAATGAAAAAGATGATAGACTTATTTGCGGAGTTATTTTTACCAGATGGAAAAGAAGATGGAGGATTTAGTTTAAGTTCTTTAGCTGATATAAATAATCTTGGAAGTATTGGAAATTTAAAATTGTTGGGAAATCTTTTGAGAAGTTTGGATGATGAAGGGTATGAAGAGGATGATGATAAAGACTATGAATATGTAGAAATAGATGATGATACAGAAGAAGATAATGAAGTAGAAGATGATATAGAATCATATAATGAATACTTAGAAGAAAGTATGCCTGTTTCAAATACAAATACTTCTCAAAATAGCAAAAAAACTAAAAAAACTAGAACTAGAAGAACTAAAACAAGAAAGAAAAAAAATTCAACTAATAAGTAATAATACTTTTATAAAAGTATTATTACTTACATAAGTTAAATTACTATAAATTGTTAAATTAGTTTAAATTTAAGAATTTTTACAGAATAAACTACTTTAATTATTTTTGTTTTTGTATTATAATAAAAATATAAATTTTAAAAGAAAAATAAATCCTGAGGCATACGAGTGGTAACCTTTAAATTCAACCGACATTCATTATACGGGAGATCGGGTCTCACGATAGTAGAATACTTCTGTATTTATATAGAAAAATTCGAAATTGTGGGCAGGTCACCCACCTGGGAGATTCTCGGGTCTGAATTTATGGGACCTACGGTGCTTCGGGAATAAAAAAATGTTGCTTAAAAGCAACATTTTTTTATTGTAATGAAATTATATTTTATTCTATTCTATTAAATTCCAAGAATACCAACATCGTTTATTGTGGAAAATACTTCACTTACATTATAGGTTAAATCATCTTTGTAATTAGTATAGAAAGAACATCTGCTAAACTGATCTTTTATAGAATCATCATCTAAATAAGGTTCATTCCAACTTTCACCTAAGTTTTCTGATGAAGATGTAAAAAGCTTATTAAAATCTACCCAGGAAACAAGCAATTTATTTTCATTTTTTACTATAGAAGGGTACATACAAGTAGAAGGTTTGCTTAAATAAGATGAACTGTTTACTTCAAATTTATTATCGTTTAAATATCCATTTATATATTTTACTGCATATCCATTTTTAATATTTTCACAGAATGATAGATGATAAAAATTAATACTATCTCTAATTACAGATAGATAAATTTTATTTTCACTTGAATTTGTTACTTGTATAGGACTACTCCAAGTGAAAGTACCTAAATTAAATCTTGAAGCAAAAATTTCTTCACAACCATTAACTAAATTAAAATAAAATACAGTAGGAACAGATCTATTCCACAAAATAGTGAAATCATTTAAAACTAAATAATTAACAAAATCAATTTTATTTTCAACCCAATAACCATTTTCTTTATAATGGTGAAATAAAGCACAAGTGCTTGATGAATTATTACTAAATACATAATAAAAAATATGGGCATTATTATCTATGTATTTTATATGAGGAAAAGCTAACCCAAACTTTTTATAATTATAAGTTATACATTCTTTTTGAGTGAATACAGTGGAATTACTTTTACATTCTAATACTTCTAAATACTTATCAAAATAAATACAATAAATATTGTCATTTTTATCAAGAGAAAAAGAGTATTTTGTAAAATCTAAGTTTTTATCATTTACGAGTCTATCTCTGTTTAAAATACGGTTATCAGGGTCATAGTAGTTATAGTAAAGTCCATCATTATCAAGATATATGTAGAACATATCCTTACTACTTCTTCTAATTATAGAGCAACACTCATTTAAAAAACCCATTTTATACCTCCTTAAAATTATCCATATTATATTATATTTACAAAAAAAATATATATTCTGATTTTCTTATATATATTTTTATGCTGAAGTAACACTTAACTAGTAAATTGCATAATATTAATTAGGCTTAAAAAAAGCCAAGACATTTTGAGAATATCATTTAAGGAGGATAATAAAAAATGCAAGATTTAAGAAAAAATAAAAGAAGAGTAAATAATGAACAAATGTCTATGACTAATAATATTTCTGAACCAGAGGTAACATTAGAATTAGATGACCTTGAAAGAGGATGCAAGTGCGACGATAATAGGGTGGGACAAACTAACAAATGTCATGATAAACATGATAAATGCCATGATAAATGCGAATGTAAAAATAAAGAAGAATTTGAATGTGAGTGTCATTGTAAACCTGTAAAATGTACTGATAATGAATGTGAATCATGTAAGGTTGTATCTGATGTATGTGTTCCAAATACTTGTAGAGAAGAGTGCTGTAATGGAATATCTCCAACTTTCTCAACAAGAGATGCTCGCCCAGTAGCTATAGAAGCAAATAGAATATTCGATTCTATACAATTTAGAGTATTTACAGATGCTACTGGACCAAATGGAGAGCCTTTATTCTTTGACTTTGAGGTAATCGAAGTAAGAGGAAATATTCCAAATAGGGGTACAGCAAGAGTTACAGTAGATGAAGTTTGTATGAACTTCTCATCAATTGAAATAATGCCTGGAGACGTAACAGTGGATGATTTCGATGTAACTCCAATTGAAAATAATTCATCTTGTGATACAGTATTTGAATCAATAGTATGCCCAATTAGAAATGCTAGATGCTGTGCACAAAATAGAGGACAAAACGTATTATTTAGAGAAAGAGGATTAACAGTAAGAATAGAAGATTTAGTTTTAGAAGTAAGAGGACATTGTGGTCGTACTAGAATAGTAGCCCTTGCATTCCCAGCTATAAAAAGAATGAAAAAATTATGCAGAGTAGACTCTGTTGAATTTAAATTTAATACACTAGCTTCTAATATATGTACTCCATCTAGTGGAAGATCTTTCACATTGAGACAAGACTTCAAAACTAATTTATCAGTTGATTGTATATCTAATGCATTTATTTCTATAGAAGATAACTTTGACTGTGATGATGATCATAATCATAACCATGGTTGTGACTGTGATTGCAACTGTGACTGTGACTGTGATAGAGATTGTGACGATTTCGATGACATTGAATTTACAGTACCAAGTGGAATAGATGTAATATTATGTGTTGAAGAAACAGTTAGTGCTTTAATAGGAGATCAATTAGTAGTTCTAGCTGACACAAACTTTGCTCCAAGAGTAGTAGATACTTTCGCAAATGTTTGTAGATTCCCAGGTTGTGGTGAATAATTTAATAAATAAGTAATTAATTATTCAACAAATTATTTATAATAACTATTAAAACAAATGATAATTAGCAAAATACCATTACTCTACTAAAAGGGTGTGTCAGAATTGACACACCCTTGTTTATATTTTAAATAATAATTAGTCATCATTATTTTTTTTATAAGATATGCTATAACAAAATTCAAATAAATCATCTATAATACTAGATTTACTATTATATTCAGAAGAAAAAGAAGTTGGTTTTCTTAGTAAACTACGTGTTGGTAGCCATTTTCTATTAGTAGTATTGAAAATGACAGTTTGGCTATATGATTCACTCCTATTATTTTTATTTTCAGTTTCATAAGTAAGTATCATATTTGACATATCATCAATATTTAATTTATATATATATTCATCATTTTGTAATATATCATTTATATGATATTTGTAGATATTGTAATTAGAAGGACTAAAGTTATAATGAGATACTCTAAATCTATTTTCCTTAATAGAAGATTCTTCTACAACAAATAAATTTAAATAATTATTTATAATAAATAATCTCATATTTTTAAGGTTATTAATATTGTGACAAACCCTACCTAAAACTTTTTTTCTTATATGTCCATCCTTATAAATGAAGTGAATTAGTTTTCCTTTTGTATTTACTGAGCAGATATGGATGAAGTTATTGTTATCGAAGTTAGCACAATAAGAAACAATATTATTTGATATTTTATCAATTTTTTCATTTATATTTTTTATGTATAAACAATTATTTTCTGTATAAACATAAAAAGGTTTTGTATCATTAATCATTTTTTACTTTCCGACCTCCTAACATTTTAATTCTTTTAGTGCTTTTATCAAAACAATAGTATGAAGTATAGTTGTTAAAATAGCAGTGGCAGTTACGGTATATATATAAGCATACATATGTAGATGTGGTAATGGTAATAGGAAATATAGTGCAATAACTTGAATAACCATTCCTAAAATTGTATTAAAACTAGCTATGACCTCTTTCCTAATTGAATGAAGTATTGAGGATAAAGTTTGATTAAGACATAGAAAAAGAGGAGCTAAAGACATTGCTTTTAAATACTCACCAGCAGTTTGATTATTAAATACTATAAGACACAATTCTTCTCCAGCAAAATAGAAAAATAATGAAGATAATATTCCTACTCCTACGGTTAATGCTAAAGCATAATTAATTTTAACTTTTACACTTTTATATTTATTTAAAGTAACTTCTTGTGAGATACTTGGTATTAAATTTACTACTAAGGCTGAGCCTATCGTAAAAGGTATGTAAACAAAAGGCATAACCATTCCATTTAAAATTCCATAAAGTCCCATAGATTGAGGATAAGTCATGCCAGAAAGTACAAGTCTAGAAGGAACTATCATAGAACTTACAGACTGCAATACAACGGAAGACATTTTATTACAAGTAATTGGTAATGCCATTTTTAAAGTTTCCATAGAAGAATAATAAAAATCTTTAACTCTAATCGTAAATCTATTGTATAATGTAGATTCTTTATAAAGGCAAATACTCATGTATATTACATTTACTGCCTCCCCAATAGATATGGCAATTAGAGTAGAATAACAAATCATAGCGTTATCACTTATGTACATAGCAATTAAAAATACAAATAATATTCTTGAGATTTGCTCAACAACTTGACCAACAGCAGGAACTATAACTTTTTTGATTCCATAAAAATAACCCCTAAAAACATTTGATAAAGTAATAAGAACTACTGCTGGACAGATAGCTAAAATAAATAAATTTAGGTCTCGATCATTTAATAATCTAAAAGATAAATAATTACTATTAAATGATATTATTAAAGCGATTATAAGTGATAAAAAAAATGATACGTATAAAGTAGATATAAAGAAAATATTTGATTCTTTTTTATCTTGTAGTGCATTTTCTCTTGCAATCAAACAGCTAAGAGCAGTTGGGATACCAGTTGTGGTAAGAGCTATACATATCATTAGAAAGTTAAATACCATGTGATATATCCCCAGTCCTGTTTCGCCCATAACCTTTGATAAAAATATTTTATATAAAAATCCTAGAATTCTTACTATAAGGTTTGAAATAAATAAAATTATAGTTGATAAAACCAGGTTAGGAATTCTCAAAAAAATCACCTCCATATATTTAAATGTATTCTGATGGAGGTGAAAAAATAATTAAATTTTTATAAAAGATGGTTTCATACTATCAAATTTACAAATATATTTAAAATTAATTTCTTTAAGATAAGAATAGACATAATCAAATTTACAAGCTATATAAGATGGTGAGTGGCTATCAGAGCCGGTAGTTATAATTTCTCCACCAAGGTCTTTATATAATTTGATTATTTTTTTTGATGGTGTTAAATCAGGTAAATTATATCTAAAACAAGACGTGTTTATTTCAATTCCTTTTCCTTTATTAATAATTTCTTTAAAAATACTTTCAATAATATCTAAGAATAAACTATCATCTAAAAGATGACCATATTTTCCGTACCTTTTAATTAAATCTAAATGACCCAAAACAGAGTAATTATCATATTTTTTTACTATTTCATAAAGCTCTGTATAATATTTTTCATAAGCTTCAAATTGAGTTTTATCTTCAAAAAACTCTCCATAATATAAATCATCTTTATTTATAGCATGTTGAGAACATATTACAAAATCAAAATCATGTGATTTAATATCTTTGCTATATATATCTGATAGATGAGGTTGAAGACCCAGCTCAATTCCCTTTTTTATAGAGATTTTATCTTTATATTTTTCTTTCATTAAATTTAATTTATGTAAATATTCATTATAGTTTACAACGAATTTATCCGTCTGATTAACATCATAATCCATATGATCAGTGAAACAAATTTCTTTCAGGCCAAGATCTATTGATTTTTCTATCATTTTTTCCATAGGAGAATGGCTATCTGGAGAGAAGTTTGAGTGCATGTGATAATCATAAAACATAAATATTTTCCCCTTTCATAAAAAATTTGGTATTATATATATTAATGATAACAAATACATATTTAAACATCAATAAATCTAAAAATAAGTAAGTGGTGATTTAATGGATAAATACAAATTAGAATTAGTAAGTGATAATAGTAAGTATATTCAAATTTATAATCATATAAAAAATCTTATTGCTAAGGGAGAAATAAAAGAACATGAAAAACTTCCTCCAATAAGAAAATTTGCAGATTATATAGCCGTAAATAATGCTACAATTGTAAAGGCATATGAATTACTAGAAAAAGAAGGATATGTTCATAAGATAGTTGGAAGTGGAACTTTTGTTTCTTCTCTTAATATAAAAAAATCAACTAATAAAATAGATATAGAGGATATGATTCACTTCGACAGTGGAAATCCTTCTAGAGAAATGTTTCCTATAGATAATTTTAAGGCAGCTATAAATATGGCACTTGAAAAAGATGGAGCATCTATTTTTGAATATGATGAAGGAAAGGGTTCAAATGAACTTAGAGAAGAGCTATGCCTATACTTAAAAGACAAAAGAATAAATACCAACAAAGAAAATATTCAAATTATATCTGGGGCACAACAAGGTATAGATATAGTTTGCAAAGGACTTATAAATTATTCTGATGTAGTTTTTGTGGAAGAACCTACTTATAATGGTGCTTTGGAGGTTTTTAAAAGTAGAGGGGCAAAAGTAATACCAATACCAATGTTACAAGATGGTATAGATATAGGAATATTAAAATTAAAGTTAGAGAAAATAAAACCTAAGCTGATTTATGTCATGCCTAATTTTCAAAATCCAACGGGAATATCTTATAGTACATATAAGAAAAAGAAGCTCATAGAGTTAGCTGAAAAGTATAATTTTTATATTTTAGAGGATGATTTTATAAGTGATTTTGCTTTTGATTCTTCTGATAATAGACCATTAAAAAGTTATGACACAAATAATAGAGTTATATATATAAAAAGTTTTTCAAAAATACTTATGCCAGGACTTAGAATAGGTATAATAGATATACCAATTGAACTTCAAAAGAAAATTTTATGGGCTAAATATTCTTCAGATATATCAACACCTGGACTTATTCAAAAATCAATGTACTACTATATGAAATACTTTAATTGGAATAATTATTTGAAAAATTTAGAAAAGATTTATACTGAAAAATACAGAAAAACTAAAAGTTTATTAGATGAAAAGTTAGGAGATAAATTAAAAATATCTAAATCTATTGGCGGTTTAAACTTTTTTGTTGAACTTCCAAGAGGATATTCATCACAAGATTTCTATGAATTCATGGTAAAAAAAGGCGTTTGTATTACACCTGGGACTTATTTTTTTGATAATATAATGGATGATAGATTTTTTAGGATAAATATAGCTAATACGAACTTAGAAGATATAATAAGAGGAATAACTATAATAGAAAATAATTTACAAGAGTTTATTACATATTATAAAAATGGAGAATATATAAGAAGTAATAAAATATTTTATTAATATAGGCAAAATTTTAGGAGGAAAAAATGTTTGATCAAAAAAAACTAGACAGAATAAATGCATTAGCAAAGAAAAATAAAGAAGAAGGATTAACTAAAGAAGAATTAGCTGAAAGAGAAATATTAAGAAAAGAGTATTTAGAAAATTTTAGATCTCATTTTAGATCTAGATTAGATAGTGTTAAAGTTGTATCACAAGAAGAATATGACGAAATGATGAAGAAAAATCAAAACTAGTTTAAAAAAGTATTTGTAATTTAGGGGGAAAACATGAACTTAAAATATGAAAGTGTTAATGGATGGAAAGTTATAAGAGAAATGAATAACATGGAGAATGTTATGAACTACTCTGAGGAATACAAAAATTTCTTAAATAAGTCAAAAACAGAAAGACTTTGTACTAGAGAAATAATTAAATTGGCAAAGAAACAAGGTTATATTTCTTTAGAAGAAGCTATTTTAAATGGGCAAATAAAAAGTGGTGATAAAGTTTTTGCTGAAAATAGAGACAAAGGAGTTGTACTATTTGTAATAGGTGAAAAAGATATAGAACAAGGTATGAAAATAATAGCAAGTCATATTGATTCACCTAGATTAGACTTAAAACCAAATCCATTATATGAAGATAGTAATTTAGGTTATTTTAAAACACACTACTATGGTGGGATAAAAAAATATCAATGGGTTACAATACCTTTAGCTTTATATGGTGTAGTATTCCTAAATGATGGAACTAAAGTTGATATTGCCATTGGTGATGAAGAAAATGATCCAGTATTTTGTATAAATGATTTATTACCACACTTATCTGCCGACCAAAATCAAAAGAAATTAAGTGAAGGAATCGGTGGAGAAGATTTAAATGTTTTAGTAGGAAGTATACCTTGTGATGAAGAAGAAAATTCTAATATTAAATATAATATTTTAAAATTATTAAATGAAAAATATAATTTAGTAGAAGAAGACTTTTTAAGTGCAGAGTTAGAAATTGTACCAGCAGGAAAAGCTAAAGACTTAGGTCTTGATAGATCTATGGTTATGTCTTATGGGCAAGATGATAGAGTATGTGCTTTTGCATCTTTAAAATCAATTTTTGAAACTGAAAATCCTGAATATACAGCAGTTGCATTATGTGTAGATAAAGAAGAAACTGGTTCACATGGTAATACAGGAATGCACTCTAAGTTCTTTACAAATACTGTTGCAGAGCTTATAAATTTACAAGGAACTTACTCTGAGTTAAAATTAAAAAGAAGTTTATATAATTCTAAAGTATTATCTGGAGATGT
>NZ_JAGHFM010000240.1 GCF_017888745.1 Terrisporobacter sp.
CTCTTACACACAATTCCAAGCGGTTTTAAAATAACTTCTTTAGTTTCATTTACTTTTCTATAAATCATTTTTAAAATCTGTGTATTCCATATAGAAATTTGCACCAATGATAAAATATTTTTATTTATAGAAGTTGGATTTTCTCCCCATGTATTCATATCTATATAAATAAAGTTTTGAATATTTTCTATTTCCTTTCTTTGAGTAGGAGAAGATTTAGCTAAAAGTTTAAGTAGAGTAGAAGATTTTAATTTTTCTATACCTAAATCTTCTAATACTTTGTCTCCAGCTGGAATGAATAAAGAATAAATTTCATTTGTATTTATATTATTTAAAGACGTCTCAAAATCTCCTAAAAGTTTTATTCCTCCACCGCTACCTCTATCACTAAAAATAGGTATATTAAGACTGCTAAGGGAATCAATATCTCTATAAATAGTTCTAACAGAAACTTCTAATTTATCTGCAAGTTCTGACGCTGTTAATTGTTTATGGATTTGTAATAACATTAATATGGAAATTAATCTATCTGCTTTCATAATAATTCCTTTCGAATATGACATAAGATGTCAAGTATTATAACTTATAATATATTTTGTATCAATAAGAAAAAATAATTATAATATTTTAAAAGGAATAGAAAATATATTAAGTCTAAATAAGATTTAATTAAGTTAAGTTATAGTATTATGGTTAGATATTTTAATAAGAAATTTATAAAAAGAAAGAGGTAAAGTTATGAGTAGAAAAATAATATTAAATTTAGCAATGAGTATAGATGGATATATAGCAGATCTAGATGGGGGATTTGACTGGATAGTTGGAGATGGAGATAGTAGTTTAAATACTAATAACAAATGGGATTTTAATAAATTTTTAGAAAATATAGATGTGGTAGTGATGGGTAAAAATTGCTATGACTCAAACTTCCATAGTGAATATAAACATAAAAAAGTATATGTAGCTACTTCTAAAGAATTAGAGGATTATGATAATATTCATTTTATGAAAGGTGATATTGTAAAAGTAATTGAAGAAGAAAGAAAAAAAGAAGGGAAGGATATATTCTTATTTGGCGGAGGAAGAGTAATTGATGATTTTATAAAAGCTGATGTCATAGATGAATATATAATAGGAGTGATTCCTACTGTTTTAGGAAAAGGGATACCATTATTCCTGGGAAATAATCCAAAGATTGATTTACATCTTGAGGAATATTTTGTTGAAGATGGGATTATTATAATGAGGTATTCTAAAAGATAAACATATGTTAAAATAATTAAAGTATTAAAAATAATTAATAATTTTGTTATTCAAAAGAGGGGATGATGCAAAATGAAAAAAATGGTATCTGTTTTTACTATTGTTTTATTAATGATAGGAATGGTAGGTTGTGCAGGAGCTGGAGATTATGAGATAGAATTAATAAATGGATTTAAAGTAATAAGAACATCTGCAGAAAAAGTACATATTGGGTCACCTGAATACAGTTATGACGAATTGTTAATACCTCTACTTGCTGATTATGAAGACGGCGATTATGTAACAAAAGTAGGACATGATAATGATAGATATATAATTGCAAAAACAAATTTAAATAATTACTATTTATTAGATACAAAAAAAGCAATAGTACATGGTCCATTCACAGAAGAAAAGTTTATGCAAGTAAAAGAAAATGCAGAAATATCAGAGAGTGTTCACCTTAAAGATTTAGATGCATATAAAAAGATAAGATAATAAAAAAACATATAGGTTAGAAATCAAACATATATGTTTTTGCTCAATATCAACACTTTATTAAAATATAGACAATAATTTAAAGATTAAAAATAAGTTAAGGAGCAATAATTTTATTGCTCCTATTATAATGGATAAAAATATGTATTCCAGTGAACATGCTATTATTTTTTTGTATCATATTATTTTAGATTAGTTATATTTACAGCCTTTAATATATTTATAGGATACTCGAAAATATTTCCTATAACTTCAATATCATAATTACATAAAGGATTTTTACAAATTAAATAAGTAGTAAATTTATATTTTATCTCATTTCCTTCTTCTTTTTCTTTGGAATTAATTTTTTCAATATCTTGAATTTTAAAGTTATATAAATATTTATATTCACAGGAGGGACATTTAATTTGGCAACTATGATTTAGAGGCATTTCTAAAGTCATAACAATACAGCTCCTAACATTTTGTTTTTTTTATATTATTTGCACATTCATTTATAAAATACTATTTAGATTTATAAAACTAATTTCATATCTATATACATATATATGTATAAAAAGTAAGATGGGGTGATTTCTTAGGTGAATAAAATAGAAATATTAGATCAATATATTGAAAATATGAACTATATTATTTTAAAAAATGATGAAGAAGCAGCACAGTCATTAATAAAAAATACTTACTCCACTTTTATATCAGATATTAAGGATTTGCCAGAAGGTTTAACTTGTTATCTTTATGGTGTGGGAAGCTATTTAGAAGATTTAAAAATTTTGAGAGCAAAACTTGTAAATTATAAAAGTAATCTAATTCATCAAAAAGATATTAGGGAATATGAATTAAAAAAAATGGCACTTCAAGAAAGTATTATCAAAGCAGAAAATCAGATAAATTCAAAATCAGATTTAAAAAAAGAAATATCTATTACTTTTAAACATACTATAGAAAAATTAGAAGAAATAGAAGAAGTTTTATCTAATGATGATAAAGAAAAATTAGAAAATATGTTATCCTCTATTGAAATAACTAGAAACTCTAATAACAAAGTTAAATTATTATTAAAGATACATAATGTAATAAAATTTATTTGTGAAAAAGATAAACAGGTGATAATAATTGTACTGCCCTATTTAGGAGATGTAACAAAATCACTAAGTAATTAAGTTGATGAAAGTAAAATTTGAAAAAGTATTTATTATAGTTATTTGGATAACCTATTAAGATAAGAGTTAGGGAACTAATTACAATTAATACTTGTAAACTAAGTAATAAATAATTATGAAAAATTAATCAATTAGATCGTATATAAATGATAATAAATAGATGACATTTTTAATTAAATCAACAGGAGGGTAAAATATTTATGGACAAAAAAACTAATAATAAACCTAATATTAAGTTTGATAAGAAAAAAAAGAAAAAGATAGTTATTACAGGAGCTGTAGTTTTTCTTATCATAATGCTTGTACTAGGATTTACCCTTGGAGGAAAAATAGTATCTATGGTAAGAGACCCTAAAGTATTTAGAAACTGGGTGCAAGGAACAGGTATATGGGGAAAATTTTTAATGATTGGTATTTCTGCTTTTCAAATCATAGTGGCAGTTATTCCAGGAGAGCCTATTGAAATTGCGTCAGGATATGCATTTGGATGGATAGAGGGGGCTATTTTGTGTTTAATAGGAACACTTATTGGACAAACTATTGTATTTTTATTTGCAAAAAAATATGGTATGGATTTTGTAGAAGTATTTGTTAAAAAAGAAAAAATAGAAAAGGTAAGTTTTTTAAATGATAGTGAAAAAATTTATATTAGTATATTTTTAATTTTTTTAATTCCAGGAACACCAAAAGATGTTTTGTCTTATGTAGCAGGAATCACACCTGTTAAACTATTACCTTTCTTATTGGTATCGTGTCTAGCGAGAATACCTTCAGTTGTATCATCGACTATTGGGGGAAGCTTCCTTGGTACTAAAAATTATAAAATGGCATTTATAGTATTTGGTGTTACAATTGTGATTAGTGGAATAGTCTTTTTTATTTATAAACAATATCAAAATAAAAAAGAGATTAAAAATTAATTCATAAATTATATTGTAAAAGTCCTCCTTATTATGGGGACTTTTATAATATAATTTAAATACTAAGATGTATAAAAAGTTAATTA
>NZ_JAGHFM010000241.1 GCF_017888745.1 Terrisporobacter sp.
GGGATTATAGTTGGTTTTGGTGATATAGATAAGACAGGATATTTGGATAGGTTGTATGTTCATAAGGATTACCAAAATCAAGGCATAGCTACTGCGATTTGTGATAAACTGGAATGTATTTTTGATGTAGGTAAAGTAATCACGCATGCTTCAATTACAGCAAAGCCTTTTTTTGAGAAAAGAGGGTACAAAGTTATTAAGGAGCAAAAAGTAGAAAGAAATGGGGTTTTGTTACAGAATTATGTTATGGTGAAATAAATTTTGATTTGTAGGGTAAATTAAATATTCATGGATATAGAGTAATAATATTAAAATTATTGCTCTATTTTTATATTTTAAGGGATTATAAATTATATGAATTGTGGATAATTTATAATCCCAACTGATAAATTTGAGCAACGGGCAAAGCCGTTGGCGACATGAGCAAAGCGAATTTTTTATTTTCTAAAAAATACATCTATAAATGTAAAGTGTAGTTGATAAAAAATGTAAAGTAAACTATACTAAAAATGTAAAGTTAAATTTACATTTTATGAAAGGGTTTAATATGAAAAATAATATTCAAAAATTAAGAAAAGAAAGAAAGATTACTCAAGAGGAGCTGGGGAAGATGTGTGGAGTATCTAGACAAACAATAATTTCTTTAGAAAATGGAAAGTATAATCCGTCTATAATTCTGGCTCACAAAATAGCTGTCATATTTGATTGCATAATTGAAGATGTATTTATATTTGAGGAGGAATAAGAAATGAAATCAGTGAAGAAAAATCTTATATTTTCAAGCGTATTATTAGGAGTAGGGATTATACTTTTTATAGTATCATTACTAGATATACTACCAGACGGTGCATTAGGTAGTTCTGTATTTGGTATGGGATGTGGATTTATGTCAGCGGGATTGGTTAGTACTATTGTAGGTTATAAAAATTATAAAAATCCTGATAAAGTAGAAGAAATTGAGCTAATTGAAAATGATGAGAGAAATGTAATGTTAAGAGAAAAAACTAGTGCTAAGGTCTATTCTATATTTACTTATGTTCAGTGTGCGATAATATTAGTAGCTTCACTTCTTGGATATAAAGGGATAAGTATAGTATTTTCAATATTGATATTGGCAGAGTTAGTAGTTTGGGGATTTTTAGCAAATTATTATTCTAAGAATTTTTAATACTCAAAAGAACTCCAGTAGATTTTAATCTATTGGAGTTTTTTCATTGCAAATAGAGTAATAAAATTAGTTTAAAGCTATGTTTAGTATTGTATATTAATAGTGTATAATAAAATAAACAATAAAAATAGGAAGTGATAAATTTATGAAAACTTTATTAAACCCTAAGATAGATTTTGTATTTAAAAAAATATTTGGCTCAGAAGAGCATCCAGAAATATTAATATCGTTTTTAAATTCAGTACTAAAACCAAATAAACCTATAGTATCAGTAGAAATTAAAAATTCAGATTTAGAAAAAGATTACATAGAAGATAAGTTTTCAAGATTAGATGTAAAAGCAAAGACCAGTAATAAAGAAATAATAAATATAGAGATACAATTAAAAAATGAGTATAACATGGTACAAAGAAGTTTATATTATTGGAGTAAACTTTACGAAGAGCAATTAACTGAAGAGGACAGATACGATAAATTATGTAGAACTGTTTGTATAAATATACTAGATTTTAAATACTTAAAAAATAATAGATTTCACAATGGATATAGACTAAAAGAAATAGAAACTAATGAGGAGTTAACAGACTTACAGGAAATACACTTTATAGAAATACCTAAATTAAAAAAATTTGAAAGTTCAGAGGAAATAGTTGATTTACTTGAAGGATGGGTAGAGTTTTTAAGAGATCCAGAAAGTGAAGTTGTTAGAAAATTAGAGATGAGCAATAAGGAAATAAGGGAAGCTAAAGATGAACTGTATAGACTTAGTAGAAGTTCAAGAGAAAGAGAGCTATATTATATGAGGGAAAAATCTTTGAAAGATGAAATAAGTGCCCTGGCAAGTGCAGAAGAAAAGGGTATGGAAAAAGCTAAAGTTGATATAGCTAGAAATATGCTTAAGAATGGTATGGATGTTAATATGGTAGTGGATATAACTGGTTTAAGTATAGATGATATAGAGAAAATTACACTGTAAGAGAATGTGAAAAAATATTTTTAATAAAAATGCAATAGCTTTCTATGAAAATATTAAAGTATAATAGAAGGGTGTCCCAAAAATGTCACGGCCTTTAAAGTAGATAGTTTAAAGATTATAAATTATTGAAGTAAGAAGGTTGGATTGATCATAAGGGGGAATTTGTTGGCTATAGTTAATATGGGAGAATAAAATAATGATAGATGGGGTTCTGTACGATTCGTCTCCACCATTGAAATCCACGAAAAGGATATTGATTGAAAAATCAATATCTTTTTTTATACTTCCATTGAAATCCACGAAAAGGATATTGATTGAAAAATCAATATCTTTTTTTATACTTCAAAAATTTATTTATAATGTATCTAAAATAAATTAAATTCTTTATAAAAAACTTATAAAAGACCTAAAATAGTTCAAAGATTCATGGTAGAGACTGGTTTAAGATATTTATTGCAATGAAATTTAAGAATCATGCTATTTTAATCAGACTTAGATATGCGTTTTTGTAAAGAGGTACGAATGTAAATTCAAATGGTTTGCTAAGAGAATTTTATCCTAAAAATTTGATTTTGTTACAATAACTCAAGATGACATTGACGTAATTATAAATATAATAAATAATAGACCTCGCAAGTGTATTGGATATAAAACCTTGCAGGGGTCTTTATTTCAACATAAATATAAACTGTTGCACTTGTATTGAAAATTATAATTTAAATTAGATTTAAAAGTTTATGATATTTTTTTAGTTTCAATTACATTATTATTTTTGTTCATTTTTACTATCGAACTAGTAGAATATAATAATCCAGCATAAGCTATTACAGCATAGATTATTGTAGATATCCATGCATTTGTAAAGCCGGACTTATCAACTATTAATCCAAATACTGTAGAACCTGAACCAAATCCAACAGCAAAGAATATTTGTACAATACCTAATATAGTACCAAATTCTTTGTTACCAAATAGAGCACCAGTCATATAAGATGGTCCTATTACATATGAAAACATAGATATGCCTAGACAAACTGCAAATACAAATCCAAGTGCATTTATCTTACCTATAAATATTAAAGATAAACCACAGGTTATAACTAATAATCCAGCAAGTAATAGCGATTTTGTTATACCAAGCTTATCAAATAGAACACCTCCACAAAGGTTCCCAAATATTGAAAATAATCCGAATAAAGAAGCAACTAAAGCTGAACCTAAAGTAAATACTTTAGCTTGTTCTAATGATTGTAAATATGGTATAAATTGTAGTGCCATCCCACCAACATACAATCCTACAAATACAAATGATACTGCGAAAATCCAGAAATACTTAATTTTACTAACCTCAGCAAAAGTATATCCCCAGTTAGAGCTTTGTGAAGAAGTTTTTTTAGATTTCTTTGATTTATTCATTTCTAATTCAAATTTTGACTTTGGCAATCTCATTACAAATAATGCTATTGGTAATGTGACTATTATAGCTAATAATCCGAATCTTAAATAAGCACCTTTATAGCCAATTGCTGGATTAGATAGCCATTTACCTGCAAATTGTTGAAGAACCATATTACCAAGTCCTCCACCAGAAAAGGCAAGACCCATTGCAATACCCTTATTTTCTGTAAACCAACTATTTATAAGTGTAGGAACTCCTATCGCTGATACTATAGCTGACCCTATCTGAACTAATATAGATAGCGCATAATAAGCGA